>JAKARN010000362.1 GCA_021828425.1 Pseudomonadota bacterium
GGAAACGCTCGAGTCAGCTACCACTTTTCCGCTGGCGAGTCTCCGATCGCCTGCTCCAAAGAAAGCCCAAGGTGGAATTACGAAGGATCCTCCGGAACTGGGCCCCGTACTTTTGCCCCCTCACAACCAGCCAAAGCGTCGGGCGATCAGGGTCATTACGGCACAAAATGCCTACCTCACGACCAGCCTCATGCAATCGGTGATTCAGTTCGGCACTGGTGTCGCTGCACAAGTTTTGCATCGAGTGGATCTGGCTGGGAAAACAGGCACGACCAATAACTATATCGATGCCTGGTTCGGTGGGTTTGACCCGCATCTTGTCACAATGACCTATGTGGGACGAGATGACAACAAAAGCCTGGGTTATGGAGAGGTCGGGGCACGCGCTGCCCTCCCCATGTGGATAGACTTTATGGGCCCTGCACTCAGTCGTTATCCGGATCGGCCGTATGTGCCTCCACCAGGTATTGTGACCGCGCGAATCGATGCTCGAACGGGGATGCTGTGCGGACCTTCTGATCCGGACACCATGTTTGAAGTTTTCGAGGTGAACAAGTTGCCGGGGCACTGTGTCAACAGCCAGCACGTCAAGCGCAAGCGGCATATCTTTTAGCACGTGATGCCGCGCAAGCTGTCATTCCGCGCCGCCTCCGCCCGACGGGCCCGAATCGCGGAGGAAGCAGCACGCATCCTCATGGAGGAGGGAATCACGGATTATGGAAGCGCTAAGCGAAAAGCGGCTCTTCGGGTAGGTGAAAGAGAGCATGGACAGCACCTACCGAGCAACCAAGAGATTGAATCGGTGTTGTCTGTGCGCCAACGTCTGTATGCTCCCGGGGAACTGGAAGCCCGTGTACATAAGATGAGGGAAAATGCTTGGCGGTTTATGAGCTTGCTGCAGCCACTCGAAATCCGTCTCGCGGGTGGAGCCCTAAGTTCGGTTGGTCCGAGTGCAATGGAGGTCGATCTCCATGTTTTCGCGGATTCGCCTGAAACCGTTGCATTCCGCCTGCTTGAAGCTGGAATTGATTACCGGCTGGGAGAAAGGCGCCTGCGTTTCAAGGGCGGGGAAGGGGTTTTCCCAGTTTACCGGTTGGAACAGGAAAGCCCACCCATTCATCTCACCGTTTTTGAGGCGGACGATATCCGGCAGGCTCCCTTATCACCGGTCGATGGCCGGCCCATGCGGAGAATTGGCCGTCGTGAACTCAGCCAGCTGCTGTTGAGCCGTCCGGGATCAGGGGAAGAATCCGGCGGCGAACCTTAGGATTTTCCCGAGCGCTGGGCCCGTTCCACATAATCGCGGCGTCTGGCTCCAACATAAAGCTGTCTGGGACGACCCAATCGCTGTTCAGGATCGTTGACCATCTCGCACCAGTGAGCCACCCAGCCAACCGAACGGGCAATCGCGAACATCACGGTAAACATGCTGGTAGGGATCCCGAGTGCGCGGTAGATGATCCCCGAGTAGAAATCGACGTTCGGATACAGTTTGCGCTCGATAAAGTAATCGTCCCGGAGTGCGATTTCCTCGAGCTTCATGGCCAGATCCAGAAGGGGGTCCGGACGGTGACCGAGATTTTCGAGAACCTTGTAGGTCATGCTCCGGATGATTTTCGCGCGTGGGTCGTAATTCTTGTAAACCCGGTGCCCAAAGCCCATAAGACGGAAGGGATCATCCTTGTCCTTGGCTCGAGCTATATACCGAGGAATATTCTTGACATCCTGGATCTCGGTCAGCATGTTGATGACGGCTTCATTGGCCCCGCCATGCGCCGGACCCCAAAGGCAGCCGATCCCCGCTGTAATGGCGGCGTAGGGGTTGGTCCCCGAACTGCCAGCCAGGCGGACCGTGGAGGTGCTGGCGTTTTGCTCATGGTCTGCATGCAGGATAAACAGCAAGTCTAAGGCCTGTGCTGCCACCGGGTTGACAAAGTATTCTTCGGTCGGGAGTGCAAACAACATGTGAAGCAGGTTATTGGCATAACCTAGTTCATTCCGTGGGTACACGAAAGGATGTCCGACAGAATGCTTATAGGCTGCGGCCGCGATCGTCGGTAACTTGGCGATAATCCGCTGGGCAAAGAGTGTCTGGCGAACGGGATCCCGGAAATCCTGGGTATCGGGATAAAAGGCGGAGAGCGAACCCACAACCCCAGTCAGCATGGCCATCGGATGGGCGTCGTGGTGGAAGCCATTGAAGAAACGCAGCAGTGATTCGTTGATGAGGGTGTGGTGCCAGATCGCATCGGAAAAACGATCCAGTTCACCCTGCGTCGGGAGTTCCCCGTGCAGGATCAAATAGGCCACTTCGAGAAACGAGCTTTTTTCAGCCAGCTGCTCGATGGGGTATCCCCGGTAGAGCAAGACGCCTTTTTCGCCGTCGATATATGTGATGGCGCTCTCGCAACTGGCGGTGACGGCATATCCCGGATCGTAGGTAAAGTACCCGTGTTCGCCATATAGTTTGCTGATATCGAGCACGGAAGGACCGACTGTCCCGTCTCGTACTGGAAGGGTCAGTGTGCAGGTCTCGGGGGCTTGGGACTTGGGATTCGGCATGGTACTTCAACTCCATACGAGAGGAGAACAACGGCCGATACCGTTTCCTGCCCTGGGGCTGGCATCCGTCGTCGGAGTCAGTGCGGGTCAGCTTGCCGAGCGAGCCGCATATTTGCGCTTAAATTTGTCAACCCGTCCGGCCGTATCGACGAGTTTTTGTTTGCCGGAGTAGAAGGGATGGCATTGGGC
>JAKARN010000363.1 GCA_021828425.1 Pseudomonadota bacterium
GATCCGGCGGGCCACAGGGAACGGGAGCGAGGGGTTCAGTCGATAGCCGAGTTCATGGTTGAGGATCGCATGGGTTGCCTGGAGCTTGATGCCTTGGAGGATGCCCGGTCGTGCCAGGCGGATTGCCGCTTCGGAAACCGAATGGGTGAGGTATCTGGAATAGGCACGGCTGATGCTGGCCGGATCGGGCCGGGGATCGAGCCAGGCCGCCCCGCATCCTGGACACTGCCAGAGGGTCCACCGGCCCGGCGCACCGAAAAGCTGGTCAGTGAGGTCCCCATGCATCCGCGTCCGCTGCCCGGATCCACAGACCGGACATGTGGGGTGGGATTCCAGTTCCGCTTCCGGCCATGCCGGGTGGGAGGTTTCGGGCGGTGGAAGGGCCATGTCGCTCAGACGGGTGTGGTGACGGGGGGGCCGGCCGGGTTCTTCGGGGGTGCGGCCGGGGTGGCCAGTTTCGGCGTGAGGTCCTGGAGGGCCGCGGGTGTGGCACAGACAATGAGTTCGTCGCCGACCTGAAGCACAGTCCCCCCGTTGGGAATGAGCGAATGGTCGCTCCGGATCACGCTCATGATGATGAGATCCCGGAGTCCCAATGCGCGGATCTCCTGCCCGGCCACGGCGGCTCCTGCAGCCACTCTCAATCGGTACAGTCGATCCCCGGTTTGACCGAGTGCGATCCCCTGCTCCCCGGAGAGCTGTTCGATGAGCTGGCTCGAGACCAGATCACCTTCCAGATGGAGTTCATGACGTTGCAGGAGATCGACCACCGTTTCATAGTACAGATGCCGGTGAACCGGGCTTTCGATGGGAGAGGGAACCTGTGCCTCATACAGGGTGGGATAGCGTGTCCGTCGGCTCAGGGCGAACTGGACGAAGAAACTCAAGGCGACCGCCAGCATGATCGGCACGATCAGGCGGTAACCTCCAGTCAGTTCGGTGGCGAGAATCAGGGCGGCGATCGGTACGCGGGCCGCTCCGGCGAACACCGCGGCCATGCCCACCACCGCGAAGGCGGTTTCGCTGATGTTCCGAACGCCCACGAAATGCAGGAATGCGGAGACAGCGGCGCCCAGGAAGATGCCGACGAAGAGGGTCGGTGCAAAAACCCCGCCGGAACCGCCTGAACCGACGGTGAAGGACAGGGTCACGATCTTGCCGATCATGAGCAGGAGGAGGAATCCCAGGGACCATCCCAAAGCACCCTGGAGCCCGAGCTGCATGTAGCCGTACCCCCCGCCCAGAATGCCCGGGAGTACGCTGCCGATCAATCCGACAACGAGGCCGCCGATGGCCGGCTTCACGTGATTGGGGACCCGGAGCCGGTGGAACAGGTCCCGGATCCCATAGAAGACGTTGGGCAGGATGGCACCGACCCCGCCGGCCAGAATGCCCACGACACCAAACCAGGCCAGGTCCAACGGGTTTGAGAACGTGGTCTTGGGGAGGAGAAAGAGCGGGGACCAGCCCTCGATGGCGCCGGTGATGCCGTAGGCGACGGCTGAGGAGATCAGGGCATAGAGCAGGGCGTCCCCTTCGAAGGCCATCCGGGCATAGAGGACCTCGACCGCGAATATCGCCATCCCGAGCGGACTCTTGAAAATGGCCGACAGGCCGGCGGAAACACCCATCAGGACGATATAGCGCCGTTCGGACTCGGACAGCTGGAACAGCCTGGCGACGGTGGACCCCACGCCTGCTGAAATCGCCGATGTCGGGCCTTCTCGACCTGCTGATCCACCAGAGCCAATCGTGATCGCGCTGGCCAGCGTCTTGATGAATGTCACTCGAGGGCGGATGACTCCTGCGTGTTCATGGAAGGACTTGACCACCGCGTCAGTGCCGTCGCCCTCGGCATCCGGCGCAAAGGTGTAGACGAGAAGTCCGGCCAGGAGTCCTCCGGCCGTGGTGGCGAGCGGAATTCCCCAGTAAAAGTGGAAGCCCGGCGGTTTCAGGGAACGGCTGGCGGTGGTCACGGTCAGAAAGTGGTATCCCGACAGGGGGGTCAGGATCAGGACCTCGCCCATGTGGAGGAGCCACAGGAACAGCTGGGCACCAAATCCGCCGATCAGGCCGAGGAAAACGGAAAACAGGATGAGCCGTGGGGTGGGATCAAGCCGATGAAGCCAACGCAAATCCATTTTTGCATTGTATCAATCGGCGTTATATTTGGGGTGGAGGGGGAGGTTCGGATGCCGCGGGTTTTGCGCGGTTGATCAGGGGTCGGTGCCCACAGATCAACTCGAGCCGCCGGCCTCCTGGAGTGCCCCCGAAATTTCGGACTGACGTCGGGTTCAGGATGAGCCCTCTGATGGAGGTTCGACATGAAAAGGCGTTTTTCCGACGAGCAGATCGTCCGGATCCTGGGCGAAGCGACGGTGGACGGCGTCCCGGATCTTCCGGACGGCCCGCTCGGCCTTGAGCTATCGGGTCCGGCGTCCCTCCCGGGACGCGGCCATGCATGTCTGGTGTTACGACTTTGTCCATGACCGGGATGCGGCCGGACGGGTGATCCGCTGCCTCACGGTGAAGGACGAGGCCACGGCCCCATGCCCTTGTGGCGGACCCGGGCCCGCCAGACCGCAAGATTGCCTTCCAAGATGCGTTTCGTAATCGAAGCCATAACACCTCCGTTATCGGGGTGTCATGTACAGTAATCGCGAAGTGTCCCTAATTGGGGGCCCAAAGTTCCGCGTGACACGCGGATATTTTGGTTGCCTAACGGCCTGATCGGA
>JAKARN010000364.1 GCA_021828425.1 Pseudomonadota bacterium
CCCAGAGCTATATTTAAGGTCAGGTGCCCGGACTATACCGGACTATAGTGCGATACCATGCCTTGTGAAACCGGCCGCAGTAGAATTGGTCAACTAGGCTGCCTAGAAATGATAGATTGCGCTCAACCCAAAGCCACTGAAATTTCCACCTAGCCCGGAGTGACTTGGTGCGAATATCCAAAAATACTGGACGCGTGTACTGATTCTACGGTCCAGCCGAAAGGATACTCCAGCACCTATCAGTGGATCCACACCGGAAGAAACCACGGACGCTTGGGTGCCGAGAGGACTCTCATACCAATTTGCGATTCCGACCCGGCCGAGAATATGAATCCGGGAACCTAACGGGTATCGCCCCATGGCCGAGAGGCTCGCGATCGTCATTTCATAGTGTGGGATCGAGGAGTAGTTAAGCGCAATCTCGAGCTCTCGGCGGACCCGGTATCCAAATGAGGCGCCGAAACTGATGCTGCTGCCGCGGATCGCATAGGACTCCCCTCCGTTGATACCAATGAGAAAACGATTTTGGGCCAAGCCTGGCTGAAGAGTGGCCACGAGAATAACGATGAAGGGGAGTAGTTTGGTCGGAAATTTGGCGAGCATCGGTTTGGGGTACTGATCAGGTGAGGGCAGATAAAAGGGGTAGCCAGACACCCCCCAACCGGCAACACCAACAGGGCTACCGAGCCTTCATGCTAACAGATTTTTATGCAGAAAAGCAGGGGGGTCTCTGTTTGTGAGCAATGATCAGGCGATGTCTGGCAGGGGTTGGGGTCCATCGCCTGACGCGGTGAAACGGTTAAAATGACTCCGGGTCCAAAGAGCCCCTTGCCTATGGCTGAGATGGCCTCTTCTTCTTCACATGGTGTTTCCAGTTCGGGTTCCGGTTTTCCGAAAACGCGTCTGAGGCGGACACGTAGCCTCTCCTTCTCCCGGACGCTGATTCGCGAGACCGGACTTGATGCGGGGCATCTGGTCTATCCAGCTTTTGTTGTGGAGGGGATGCATCAGCGGATTCCCATCCCCAGCCTTCCAAGAATTGAACGCTTGAGCATTGATGAACTTATGCGAGAAGCGGATGGTTGGTTTGAGTCCGGGATTCGAGCCGTTGCCCTCTTTCCCTGTATCGAAAACGAACTGAAAACGCTCGATGGACGAGAAGCCTGGAATCCAGATGGGCTGATCCCCCGTGCGATTCGTGCGCTCAAAGAGCGGCTTCCTGACCTCGGTATCATTGCCGATGTGGCGCTGGACCCCTATCATCCCGCCGGACAGGACGGGATCGTCGATGAGCGGGGACGGGTTCTCAATGACGAGACGGTAGAAGCTCTGGTCCGTCAGTCCCTCTGTCTGGCCGGGTGTGGGACGGATGTCGTAGCCCCCTCAGACATGATGGATGGCCGGATTGGTGCGATCCGGATGGCCTTGGAGGAGGCGGGAAGAACTGAAGTTCAAATTCTAGCCTATGCGGCCAAGTACGCATCCTGTTTTTACGGGCCATTCAGGGAAGCAATCGGCAGCGCTCGCGCCTTGGGGCATGCTGACAAGAAAACCTACCAGCTGGATCCGGCAAACCGGGAGGAGGCACTGCGGGAAGTGGCGCTCGATATCGCGGAAGGGGCGGACTACGTCATGGTCAAACCGGCACTTCCGTATCTCGATATCATTCGAGAAGTCCGAAACCGTTTTTCTTTCCCGACCCTCGCCTATCAGGTGAGTGGAGAATATGCATTGCTGATGGCAGCGATCGAAAGGGGATGGGTGCCAGAAGAATCGGCAGTTCTGGAGTCGTTGCTGTGCATCAGGCGGGCGGGTGCCAATGCAATCCTGACTTATTTCGCGCCGCGAGTGGCGATTTGGCTGGCACGGGGTCATTGTGAGCTATGAACCGGGAGCCCGTTTGCGGCTGGGTCTTTTGGGACTTCCGGTCGCAAAGAGCTTTTCGCCGTCTATCCACCAAGCATTTGCCGAACAGCACCATCTGCGGATGGAATACCAGGTGGCCGAAACCTCCCTTACGGAACTCGCCAGCCGTCTTGCTGAATGGTCTGAGGCTGGTTTTGTCGGAATCAGCTTGACCTTGCCGCTCAAGGTAGAGGGGTTCCGCCTGTGTTGTGAATGGACGGATGCAGCGGCCCGATGCCGGGCAGTCAATGTCCTCATTCGGACTCGGGGCGGATGGGCAGGAGATAATACTGATGGTACCGGATTCTGGACGGATCTCACCGAACGACACCGGTTTCCGGGTCAAGGAGATCCGGTTTTGGTCGTGGGTTCCGGAGGAGCGGCGAGAGGGGTTCTCCACGCGCTGCTGCAGGCAGGCGAAAGCGTTTGTCTCGCGGTGCGTGATCGGACCCGGGGGTTGCGTTTGGCTGAGGACTTTGTCCAGAGCGGGAGCCCGCAGATTCCCGTGATAGACTTTGAAACCCCACTGGCTGGCAACCGTTGGAGTCTCATCGTGAATGCTACTTCAGCGGGTCATCACGGACTGGTTCCAGACCTTGATCCCAGCATCTTCAAGTATCATCCTTGGGCATACGATCTGGGGTATGGCGAGGCCAGCCAACCCTTCACCCGGTGGGCTCAGGAAAAAGGAGCGGCTCGAGTCCTGGATGGCCTCGGCATGTTGGTTGAACAGGCTGCGGCCGCTTTTGAGCAATGGACCGGACGAAAGCCTCTCACGGAGCCGGTCTATCGTGTGCTGAGATCATTGAGTCCATGAACGTGGAGT
>JAKARN010000365.1 GCA_021828425.1 Pseudomonadota bacterium
AAAGGACGCTTTTGGGGATACGGTGACGGAAACGGTGGCGGTGACGGCGACTGCGCCGCCGCCCCCATCGAGTGGAGGCGGGGGGGGCGGGTTTTCGCCCCTGGCGCTGGGGATCCTTGCCGGGCTGATGGGTCTTTTGGGCTGGACCCGGCGGAGGCGGAGGGGGAATCCTCAAGGCTAGGCCGGGAGTCGGGAGGCCGGCGCGCCTCCCGGCCCGGGATCCTCCCGGACGTTGCGAGCCCCCAGGCCCTTCGGCCCCTTCCGAGGTGCCATGGCCCGGTCCAGGACCTTGCGGCACATCTTTGAATGATGACGGATGCGGTTCCCGTGCGGCAGGGGGTTGACCGCAGGGGTTTGACCGGGTAGCGGGCAAGGGGCCTCTTGGGGCGATGACGCTGCAGGGTATGCAACAGCGGCGCCAGATCCAGTGCTTCCTCACCTGCGACACCCCCTCGTCCCGGTCTGCTTTCTCCCGGAGGGAGACAGGCTCCATCCACTTCACCCCAACTGCCCAAGGGAGTGGACGAAGGCATCGTGTTGTGGACATATTCCCTTTCTGGTACAGTTTTTCCGCGGAGGGCCAGCTCGGCCCTCAGGGTTCCAACGGAGATCACGTAATGATGAAGAAGAGCTTTGCAATGCGCGCTGCCTGGGGCTGTGCGCTGTACGGAATTGTGGCGATCGGAATATCCGGACCCGCCTGGGCGAAACCGGTCGCGATCAAGCCGGGACTTTGGAAGTGGACCTTTCGCGAATCTAGTTCGATGGGAACCCATATGTTTAGTTCGGCGCACTGTGCGCGAACCGCATCGGAGAGTGATCTCCTGCGGGTAAAATCCGGACCGGCAGGGGCGTGCTTTCGCCATGAACACGCAACCAGCGGTCCGGGTGGCAGCATGATCTATACCTTCGCCTGCAGGCAGTCCACTGGACCGGTCGAGACCTCGACCCGGGGCCGCTACGTGCTTGTCGTCACACCGGATCATCTTTCAGTATCACTGAACGGGCACATCATGACCCGGATCTCGGGTGCGACCTCGATGCGGTTTGCTACGCTCATCCGGGGAACCGGGAGATGGGTGGGCGCCTGCCATTAGCTTCCCGATCACAGCCTTTCGGGTGGCGGGTCCGGAGGCGAGTAACCCGCGCCCGCGAGCCCGGGTGCCGAGTCAGGTGTGAACCCCAGCCGAGGCGATCCGCAAGAGGAGATCTGGCGGCATGAGTAACGAGACCCTCGCGCTCACCCCCGAGCTCTACCGCTACCTCAGGAATCAGTCGCTGCGCGAGGGAGAGCTGCTCCGGGCGCTGCGTGAGGAAACCGCCCGTCATCCCCGCCATGCCATGCAGATCGCGCCGGAAGAGGGCCAGTTCCTGGCTTTCCTGGTTCGTCTGATTGGAGCCCGGCGCTGTCTCGAAATCGGCGTCTTCACCGGCTACAGCAGCCTGGCGGTCGCCTTGGCCCTTCCGGCGGATGGGCGGCTCACGGCGCTCGATGTGAACGAAGAGTATACGGCCGTGGCCCGTCGCTACTGGCGGGCGGCCGGTGTGGAAGACCGGATCGATCTCCGGCTGGGGAAGGCCCGGGACCAGCTCGCTGCACTCCTCCGGTCAGAGGCCGGGTGCTATGACTGGGTATTCATCGATGCCGACAAGGCCAATTACCGTCATTACTACGAGGCGTCGTTGACCCTTCTTCGCCCGGGGGGGCTGATCGCCATCGACAATGTCCTTTGGGGGGGCGCGGTTGCCAATCCCACGGATGAGACGGAGGACACCCGGGCGATCCGGGAACTCAACGCCGCGCTCTTGGGGGATCGGCGAGTCGATTTGACCCTGGTTCCCATCGGGGATGGGGTGACGCTCGTCCGCAAGCGCACGCCCGCCGACCCCTAGCTCGCAGGCCGGCCCACTCCCCGCACCGGGATCTTTTCGCTCCCGTCGCGGGGGACCGTTTCAGATCCGGCGCAGTGCTGCCCGGGCCTTCTCCAGCCGGGCCTCGGAGTTTTTCATCTCCTGGATTTCCGGCTGGGTCGGAACTGCATCCGTTCCTTCGATGGTTCCCATGAGGAAGCCGAACTCGCCGTTCAACACGGCAAGCTGCCGGATGATGTGCTGCAGGACGGAGCGTGTCTTGACCGGCGCCCCGTGCGCGGCGAGCGCATGGAGCCGGCCTTCGGCCGCCCGGAACGTCCGGGTGTCCTGGGTGAGATCATGGGCCAGCCGTCGGGCGATCCGGTACTGGGTCGCGTAGCCTGCCGCCCCGAGATGGACGCGCGGGTCCGCGAGCAGCAAAAAACGGGTGGTGGCATGGAGGCGACCGATGCGGATGGACAGTCGGTACCGCCCGGGGGGGACGATGGGCCCGCGCGGGGTGATCGGCGTGTTGTGGTAGAGCCCGGGCCCCTGGTAACCGTGCCGGATGGCTGCAGGTGGGGTTGCCCTCAAGTGCCAGACGAAGCGGTTCAGGCCGACCCGGATGGTGGGAGCTTTCTGCCGCTCGATCCAGAGCTTGGGAAAGGGCGCGGGTGGCGGGGCGGGAAAGTGCATGGTGCTTGTGTAGCGACGGATGAGTTTCCCATCGAGGGTCCGGATCGTGAGCTCGAGGGGAGCGGTCGGTTTGCGGCCGAGGAAGTAATAGATCTCAACCCCGGTTGCCGGGTTTCGGGCATGGGGGGTCTCCGGCGGGAAAGGCTCGTCGCGGTAGAGAGTGCGGCGGAGCCGGTAGGCAGG
>JAKARN010000366.1 GCA_021828425.1 Pseudomonadota bacterium
GTGAGAACGTTGAAAAACAGCGGGGGGTTGGGGTCTTCGAGCCCAGCCTGCGGGCCCTCGAGAAACTGAACGCGCTGGGTTATGCAGCCCCCGGAAGCACCCTGGAGCTGCATCTGGTCTACAACCCGGTCGGCCCCTTTCTTCCTCCTCCCCAGGCCCGGCTTGAAAGCGATTACAAGAAACAGCTGGGAGAGCACTACGGGATCCGCTTCAACCGTCTCCTCACGATCACGAACATGCCGATCAGCCGGTTTCTCCATCAACTGCTCCGAGACGGGACGTATGAGGCTTACCAGACGCTTCTCGTCCAGTCCTTCAACCCCGAGACCATCCCCGGTCTCATGTGCCGGAACCTGCTCTCGGTCGGATGGGATGGGCAGCTTTATGACTGCGATTTCAACCAGATGCTCGAGCTGCCGCTGGGCGGGCGACCCCGGAGCCTTTGGGAAATCGAGGCTTTTGACGATCTGGCACAGGGGCCGATTGCCTGTGGACCCCATTGTTTTGGATGTGCGGCCGGGGCGGGTAGTTCCTGCGGCGGAGCACTCGTCTGACGGTCAACAGGGCGAGAGGACGACCCGCTATAATGGCGCTTCGCCTCCTATGTGGGGCTATCAGATACCCGGACTACTGCTGATGCCCAAGATTACGATTCCACTTCAGGGCGAGGTGGATCAAGCGGAGCCCCTGTCGGTTCAAGAAGCCCTGGCCCGACGCGTCGGACCCGAGGTCATGTCACGGGTGGTGGCCGGACGGCTCAATGGCCGACCCGTCGATCTCTCCCTGACACTCGACTCGGATGCCGTCGTCGAGCCGGTCAGGGCAGAGGAACCCTTGGGACTTGAGATCCTGAGACATTCAACTGCGCATCTTCTGGCCCATGCGGTCAAGCGCCTTTTTCCGCAGACCCAGGTCACAATCGGCCCGGTGATCGAAGATGGCTTCTATTACGATTTCCACGTTGAGCCACCTTTTTCGGTGGAGGACCTGCCACGGATCGAAGCGGAGATGCGGCAAATCGTCTCCGAGGATCTCCCCATTGAACGCCAGGTCATGACCCGGGATGCGGCCGTCCGTTTTTTCTCTGAGCGGGGTGAGGCCTACAAGGCCGAGATCATCCGGGAAATCCCCGCAGGCGAGGTGATCAGTCTCTATCGCCAAGGTGATTTTCAGGATTTGTGCCGGGGACCCCATGTTCCCTCGACCGGGCGCCTCGGCAATTTCAAGCTGACGCAGGTCGCCGGTGCGTACTGGCGGGGGGATTCTCGCAATGTCATGTTGACCCGGATTTACGGCACGGCCTGGGCCAGCCCTGAGGCACTGACCCAGCACCTCGAACGGATCGCGGAAGCTGAAAAAAGGGATCACCGGAGACTGGCCAAGCTGATGAATCTGTTTCATTTCCAGGACGAGGCCCCCGGGATGGTGTTCTGGCACGAGGCGGGATGGGTGCTGTACCGGGCCATCGAGGACTATATCCGGGGCCAGCTGGCGGCTGCGGGGTATCGGGAAGTGCACACGCCCCTCATGCTGGACCGTGTCCTGTGGGAGCGTTCGGGACATGCCGACAAGTTCGGCACGCAGATGTTTGCCGTCTCTGTGGACAACCGGGAGTATGCCATCAAGCCCATGAGCTGCCCGGCCCATGTCCAGATCTTCAACCAGGGGGTCCGGAGCTACCGGGAGTTGCCGCTTCGCCTTGCGGAATTCGGGGTCTGCCACCGGAATGAACCTTCCGGGACCCTGCACGGACTTCTCCGGGCACGCTCTTTCGTCCAGGATGACGCCCATATTTTCTGTGCTCCCGACCAGGTGGAGCCAGAAGCCACGGCCTTCATCCGCCTGCTTTTCAATGTGTACCGGGATTTTGGTTTTTCGGACATCCAGATCCATCTGTCCACCCGTCCCGAGCAGCGGGTGGGAAGCGACGAGCTTTGGGATCGTGCGGAGCAGGCCCTGTCGCAGGCCCTGCAACACGAGAATCTGGCCTATTCGATCCAGCCGGGGGAGGGCGCCTTTTATGGACCGAAGATCGAATTTTCGCTACGGGATACCCTGGGCCGGGTGTGGCAGTGCGGAACCCTGCAGCTGGATTACGTGCTGCCCGAGCGGCTCGGGGCCAGTTTTATCAATGCGGAAGGGAACAAGGAACGCGTCGTCATGCTGCATCGGGCCATTTTGGGATCCCTGGAACGCTTTATCGGGATTCTCCTGGAGCACCATGCGGGTGTCCTGCCGCTCTGGCTGGCCCCGGTCCAGGTGGCCGTCCTGACCATTACGGGACAACAGGACGAATATGCCCGTCAGGCCTGCCAAGTACTGGAAGGGGCAGGGTTCAGGGTCGCGCTGGACTTGAGAAATGAGAAGATTGGCCTTAAAATTAGGGAACACTCGATCCAGCGGGTTCCGTACCTGGCCGTGATCGGTCCGAAAGAGGCGGCTTCTGGCCGTCTCGCCGTACGCCGCCAAAATGGCAGTAACCTGGGAGACAGATCTCTGGAAAGCTTTGTGGCTGACTTGACTAGGGAACGGAATCGCCGTGGCCAAGATGTAGTGGAGGACTGAGGCATCAGCGGCGAGAAAAAAGTTCGGCGTAATGCCGAGATCACGGTGCCCCGAGTGCGCGTGATCGACCACAATGGTCAGCAAATCGGGGTCCTGCCCACGGGCGAGGCCATGAGAGTTGCTGAAAACGCGGGACTGGATCTGGTCGAGGTTTCGCCCAC
>JAKARN010000367.1 GCA_021828425.1 Pseudomonadota bacterium
CCGATCTTGGAAAAGTGGCAGTGGATGCCCAAGGCGATTTTGTGGTGGCGTGGGTGAGCTACCCGTCCTCGGGCGGCGGAGAGATCCATGCACAGCGCTATTTGGCCCCGAACACAAGCGAGGGCAGTGTCTTCCTTGTGAGTCCCACATCAGGAAGCAATTTTTTACCCTCGGTTGCGATGGATGCGGCAGGTGATTTCGTGGTGGCGTGGGAGAACAGGCCGACTTCGGGCAGCGAAGAGATCTATGCACAGCTCTATTCAGCGGCGGGTGCGCCTGAGGGCAGTACCATACTCGTGAGTTCGACCGCCGGAAACAATGAGTCGCCCGCGGTTGCGATGGATGCGGCAGGTGATTTCGTGGTGGGCTGGGAGAACGTCCCGTCCTCGGGCAGCGATGAGATCCATGCGCAGCCCTATACGGCCGCGGGTGCAGCCGAGGGCAGCGCCCTCCTCGTGAGTTCGACCGCCGGAAACAATATGTCACCCTCGGTTGCGATGGATGCCGTGGGTGATTTCGGGGTGGCCTGGGAGAACGTCCCGTCCTCGGGCAGCGATGAGATCCATGCGCAGCGCTATTCGGCCGCGGGTGCGGCCACGGGCAGTGACCTCCTCGTGAGTTCTGTAACCGGCAACAATGAGTCACCCTCGGTTGCAATGGATGCGGCAGGCGATTTCGTGGTGGCGTGGGAAAACAGGCCCTCTTCGGGCTACTCCGAGGCCTATGCGCAGCGCTATTCGGCTGCGGGTACGGCCGAGGGCAGTGGCCTCCTCGTCAGTTCTATAACCGGAAACAATGTGGTCCCCACGGTTGCGATGGATGCGGAGGGTGATTTCGTCGTGGCGTGGGGCAACTTTGCCAAATATGGACATGAAGAGGCGCCCTACGTGACCGTGATCGTGGCCCAGCGTTATGGGGCGAATGGGACCCCTGTAGGGAACCCACTGGTCGCCACCCAAAGACCCATTCCGGCTGCGAGTGACCCTGCAAACAATGTGATTGCAGGTCAAGCAGGAGGCATGTCTGTGGCGATGGACGGTGCGGGCGATTTCATCATTGGGGAGAGCAGCAAGTATGCCGACTTGAGTGGCCATAACTACGGGACCATGATCTCCGCCCAGCAGTATGCGAGTGAGGAGAATCTTGCCGATACCACGGTCTCGATCACGAGTTCGGATCCACCAGGGCCCCTGGGGTCGGCCTTCAGTCTGAGTTTCCAGGTGGAGAACCAGAACGTGCCTTCCTTCCGCACCCCGGTGGCCGAGCTCAACCCCTTTGTGGGTGCCGTGGGCGATCCCACGATCACGGTCAACCTGCCGACCCAGGCGGCCTCGTTCCCGGTGAGCGGCCCGGACTGGAGCTGTGTCTCCACCGGCGGCACGAGCCTGAGCTGCACCTATGAGGGCTGGATTGCGCCCGGGGAGTATTCGCCCGCACTCATGGTGAGCTATCTCGCCCCCAACGCGGGAACGCTCAGCTATAGTGCCCAGGTGGTGGGCAGCAGCCAGTCTCCCGTCACGGGTTCCATCAGCGTGGCCGGTGCCAGCTCGGGCAACAGTGGCGGGGGCGGGGGTATGGACTGGCTGAGCCTCTGGGGACTTTTGGGCATGGGTTTCCTGATTCGGCGGCATCGGCGGACGGCAGGCCGGGCGGGTGGAGCCTCTCCCGCCTGATGGGGTCCTGAGATGCAGATCCTGACGGAAGCGGGCTTTCGGGGCAGTTGGTCGCAGGGTCCGTGGATGGCTCATTTCCACGGGCCGATGCATGCCCTCCTGGCCGGTCTGACCGCGGGTGCCGTGATCGGGGATCTTTTGTTTTTCGCCCTGGCCTTCCTGTTTGTCCTGTTGGCGGCCTGGTACATTCCGCTGATCTTTTTCCTGATCAGCCTGCAGGGGGTGTTGCGGAACATCGCGCCGAAAAACCGTAGTCTGAGTCCGGGACTTGTCTGGCTGGATCTGATTCCGGTTTTCAACCTGGCCTGGAACTTTGTCGTGGTCATCCAGGTGTCCCAGTCACTGAAGCGGGAGGCTGAGGAACGGGGGCTCAAGGACTTCGGGGACTGTGGTTATGGCCTGGGGCTTGCCATGTCCATCCTCTGGATTTTTGTCTTCATCCCGTTCCTGGGCGGTCTCAGCTGGGTGGCTGCGCTTGTGCTCTGGATTCTCTACTGGGTCCAGGTGGTCGAGCTCAAGGACCGTCTTCTCCGGTCGCAGGCGGCCTGAATCCGGCTGCTCCGGGAGCGCCCGTTCAGGCGCTGCCGATCAGGATGCCGGCCAAAAAGACCAGGACCCCGCCCACCACCACCTGGAAGACGGCCGACAGGAAGGGTGTGTCCATGTAGCGTTTGCGGATCCAGGCGATGGTCGCCAGTTCGATCGCGACCACGATCACGGCCACGGTGAGTGCCACATGGAAGGAGGGGATCAGAAAGGGCAGACTGTGGAACAGTCCGCCCACGGTGGTCATTCCGCCCGTGACCGTGCCCCGCCACCAGGGATTGCCGCGTCCGGTGATGAGCCCCGTGTCCGACAGGGCTTCGGCGAAAGCCATGCTGATGCCGGCGCCGATGGCCGCCGCCACGCCCACGAGGAAGGTGCTGGTCGTGTTGTGCGTCGCAAAGGCTGCCGCAAAGATCGGTGCCAGGGTCGAGACCGAGCCGTCCATGAGGCCGGCCAGACCGGGCTGGATCACCTGGAGCAGCATCTGGCGCCGGTGGGTTTCC
>JAKARN010000368.1 GCA_021828425.1 Pseudomonadota bacterium
CGTATAATGCGAGTGGATTCTAGCGCATTCCCAGCGAGGCTTCAGCCGTTGAACGAATTTTTGGCCCATGGTCTCCTCGACTGGCCCTTCTGGTCGCTGATTGCAGTCTGGCTCGTGACCCTCCACCTCACGGTGGTCACGGTCTCCTTGTACCTGCATCGGGACCAGACGCACCGGGCCGTGAAGCTCCACCCGGCGGTCCGCCATTTCTGCCGCTTCTGGCTGTGGCTCACCACGGCGACCGTGACCCGGGAATGGGTTGCGGTGCACCGGCGTCACCATACGACGGTGGATCACGAGGGCGATCCGCATAGTCCCCGCCTGTTTGGACTTCGGGCCGTGCTCTTCGAGGGGGTCGGGCTCTACCGACGGGCGGCGGAAGATCCGGATACGCTCCGGACCTATGGACAGGGGACCCCTGACGACTGGCTCGAACGGTGGGTGTATGCCGGACCCGTCAATATTGCCGGCATTCTGGTCCTCATGGGGCTCGAGGTGCTTCTGTTCGGGCCGCTCGGACTCACGCTCTGGGCGGTCCAGATGATGGGGATCCCGGTACTCGCGGCCGGCGTCGTCAACGGCCTGGGTCATGCAGTGGGATACCGCAACTTCGATACGCCCGATCTCTCGCAGAACATCGTGCCTTGGGGTCTCGTCTGCGGCGGTGAGGAACTCCACAACAACCATCATGCCTTTCCGGGTTCCGCCCGCTTCAGCCAGCGTCACGGGGAGTTTGACCTTGGCTGGTTCTACCTCCGGATCCTCTCGGCCCTGGGGCTCGCCCAGATCGAACGTGTGGCCGCAACCGACGGGCAATCGGTGAGTCTTCAGGACCTGATGGGCTATCGGGCCCACCTCATGAGCCGCTACCTCAAGGAAGTGCTGCGACCGACGTGGCAGAAAGTCCGTCGTGATGGTTTCCGGCCGAGCCGGCGCTGCCGCAAGCTTTTCTGGCTGTCGCCCAAGCTGCTCGGCGAGTCGGCCGAGGACCGGGCCACGCTCGAATCCATCCTGGAGAGCCAGCCGGTGCTGCGGACGGTCTACGATTTCCGCGTGCGACTCGGACAGGTCTGGGAAAGCGGAGCCCATGCGGCGCAACGCCTGGACGAGCTCCGCGAATGGCTGGGGGAGGCGCGGACGAGCGGAGTGCGCCAGCTCGAGCACTTTTCCGAACGGGTCCACCTGCTCCTCGAGCAGCCGGCAGGACAAAGCCTGACGCAGCCCGCAGGAGGCTGATCGCAAAGAGATGGGGGTTTCCCCGCAGGCGGGAGATCAGGCAGAGAGGAGCTTCACCGGACGCTTACTTGAGCTTGGCTTCCGTGTAGAGGACGTGCTTCTTGGCGACCGGGTCGAACTTGCGGACCTGGAACTTGTCCGCGTGAAGACGCTTGTTCTTGGTCGTGACGTAGAAATGTCCGGTTTCGGCGCTCGAGACCAGCTTGATTTTTTCGCGCATGGGATCTCTCCGGCCCTAGTCTGATTCGCGGGCGCGGATCCGAGCCAACGCGGCCTCGATCCCGATGCGATTGACGATCCGGAGCCCATGGTTCGACAGCCGCAGGGTCACGTAGCGTTTCTCGCTTTCCACCCAGAAACGATGGCTGTGGAGATTGGGCAGGAAACGACGGCGTTTGCGGTTGTTGGCGTGGGAGACCCGGTTGCCGACGAGCGGCCCCTTGCCGGTCATTTCGCAGATTCGGGACATGCTGGCCGATCCTCTCGGTGAGGCTCGAATTATAGCGCGACTGGAATCGCGGGATCAAGGACAGGAGGGACCCCCCGCTTTCTCGGACGCCATCCCCCGGCGAGAAGGGCACGGTGGCTCTGCTATGATGAGCCGCCGGTCGTGATTTCCTGGTTTGGCCCACCTCCGGTCGGGAGGATCCATGACAGCGATCGCCAGCATCACCGCAAATCTTGGCAGTGTTCCGTATACGGTGCGTCTCACTGACGATCTCGGCCATCACTGGCTGTCTGACGAGCCGCCTGACAAACAGGGCGCGAACCTCGGCCCCACTCCTACCCGTCTTCTGGTCGCGAGCCTGGGGGCCTGCACGGCGATCACGATGAAGATGTACGCGGAACGCAAAGGATGGCCTCTCGAGCGGGTCGACGTCCGGGTCGAGCTTTTGACCTATGTCCCGGTTCCGGAGGGCGGAACGTCAATCCGCTGTGGAATTGTTCTCGTCGGCCCACTCAGCCCGGAACAGCGCGAACGCCTGATGGCCATTGCCGGAGCCTGTCCGGTCCATCGGATCCTGAATGCCCCGATCCGGATCGAGGCCCGCCTCGAAGAAGAGCGGACGGAGGAGACCCGGAAGTCTGGTGGGGCGGAATCCGGGCCGGTTGGCGGAAACGCATGAGGCGAACCGCATCCCCGGTTCCCGTGCCTGAACGGATCGCTCCGAGCGTCATGGAAGTGGGTGCATTTTCCGTCCACCGTACATTGCCCAGCCGGCAGCGCCAGCTGGTCGGTCCCTGGTGTTTTTGCGACCATCTCGGTCCTGCGACGTTCCGGGCCGGGGAGGGAATGCGGGTCGGACCCCACCCGCACATCGGGCTTCAAGCCTTCACCTGGATGATCGAGGGATCCTTGATCCATACGGACAGCCTGGGCCAGGAGATCCGGATCCGGCCGGGCCAGATCAATCTCTTGACGGCAGGAGCCGGGGTCGCCCACGCCGAGGAATCCCCCCCGGGGAGGCGGGTCGTCTGCATGC
>JAKARN010000369.1 GCA_021828425.1 Pseudomonadota bacterium
CGATCTCAGAAAGGCCAGAGCACGCTCTGAGCCCGGCAAGGATGGGCTCACCGTCGGGGGGGCCTGTCGGGTTGGCTGGTGTCTTTCGCTACCGGGCGGTATTGAATGGCGTGAGTGATTGATTTTCTGGTGCTGCAACCCAGAAGATCTCGCCCCATTGGGACTACGGGGGGATCGCTGGCACTTCGAGTTTTCCGTGACGGTGATGAGCGGTAGCGGCTGGGCGGGCAGGAGTGGACCGGTCGTGGACGGGCTCCTTCCTCCAACCGGATCCTCCGTCGCTTGACAAATCTCGCAAGGGGGGATTAGGGTTCGGCAAGGCCTCGAGACGGGTGCCCCAGGCTATGAGCATAGGCCTGTCAGCGGATCCAACAGGAGGAAAGACATGAAAAAGCACGTGATTCTCTCTGATCCCCATCCTTGGTCTGACCCTCGCGGCCACACCGGTCCGGGCCGCGCCGCGTAATCTGGTCATGGCCGAGTGCACCAGCTGCACCACGGTGGCTGCTTTTCAGGATTACGCGCAGGGCGACATCCCGTCCGGCGCCTACTACGTGAACAGTACCGGCACGCCCCATGTGGAAGCGCTGTTCAACGTCTACAATCCCCAAAGCGACATGGCTGCCTTCATCGGGCTGAGCGGTGCATGCCTCTCGACGGCCGATGGCGCACCCTGCAGTTGGAACTATGAATGGACTGATCCCAGTTCAATCTCCGAGTTGCAGCAGGACTATGCGGAAGTATTCCCACCGCTGGGGGTCGAGATCCCCTCGAGCGTGGCCAGCACCTTCACGGGGTCAACCCAGGCGCCGACGATCGAGTCCTGGCTGGCCAGCGAAACCCAATCCGATCCTCCCCCGGTGGGAACCGTGGTCTTGGGGGTTTTCCCGGACGGGTCCGATGCGGAGTACATCGTGGCGGGGTCGAGTCCACTAAGTTATGGCTTCGTGTCGGGAAGCGGGCATGCCTCGGACGGAGTGCCGATCGATGACAGCGGTGACACGGTCGCGGTTCCGACCTTCGACTCCCTGGGGGCTTCCTCCTATGATTTCTCGCCTCCCCCGGTCTCTCCCTCGTACATCGAGCCTCTGATCCTCCTGGATCAGCCGCATCCCATCGGGGTCGTGCCCTGTTCGAACACCTGTGAACAAGGGGCGGCAGACGCCTTGCAAGGCACAATCAATGGGATCATCGCCAATATTCAGTTCCACAACTTTTTGTGCCTCACGGACCCGAAGGCCGCACTTTCCTGTAAGGGTGGCTGATGGGGTCGGAGGGTATTCGACGGCTCTGCCGGAGACGCTCCCGGGAGTGTGGAAGGTCGTGTCGGGATGGGGATGCTCCGCGGTCTGACTGAGTTGGGGGGAAGATCCCGTTTCCGGGCCCGTGTGGTGTGCATGCTGGGGGCCCTTCTGGCGGAAGGGGTCCTCCTGGCCCTGGCGGGTCTCTGGCTGGGAGGATTGCCCTCCTTCCGGGCACGGATATCTTCCCATCACCACCGGACGAGTCCGGTCCAGTGGCTGGCCCATCCCCCCCCGCCGCTTCCAGCCGTCGTGCGGCATCTGCCCGAGCCGGTCTTTCATCCGCCGCAGGCCCCGCCGCTGCCACCGGTGATCCGGCCCGCGCCCGGACTCCTGGCGCGGGTCGGATCTGTTGTGCGTCCCCATCCGCGGGCCTTGTCCCAGAGACTCCCGTCCATAGTGAGGGGGGCGGGAGGGGGTGCGGTGTCGCGGGGTCTTTGGGTGGGGGTCCCGATTCCCGGAGCAGGGGGGTTGCCTGCCACCGGGCTCACCATTGTCCAGACCCACTATGATTGCATGAATGGCGGCATGATCGGCATGTTATGGTTGGAAGGCCGGGTCAACCGGGCGGGACGGGTGGTTTCGGCCAGGTTCTTGCTGCATCCCCCGTTACCCGGGGGAATGATGGATGTTCACCGGTGGTGGCTTCGGACAAAGCGTCACTACCTGCGCTCGCTGCGCCGCTGGCGTTTTGCGCCGCTCGTACTCGGCGGGCATCCCACCGGTTTCCGTATTATCCTGGTAGCGCATGTCATCTACTGGCGTGATCTTCCGGTCACGCGCATCTATCAGGGGCGCAGCCGGCGATACATGCCGTGTGTGCCAAAGATGACTTTCGCATCGGATATGGTATTCACCGGCCGGATGCCGCGTTGGGTGCTCTATCCCCTGAAGGGCCATCGGCCCCTGGCTGTGCTCCTGGCCTACGGGAACCGGCCGGTGCCGGGGATCGCCCAGGCCACAGCTTATGTGCTCCGGCAGCTGGAAGAAGGGAAGGGCCTAGAGAAAACTCATGGAACCCCTCGTTGAGGGACACCGTCCCGCTCTTGGGAGGGGGCCGTATATCAACTCCCGTTTTTGGTGCGCCCGGCAGGGTGCACTCGCGTGGAGGTGGGGGCTCCTTGCATGCCCGACACAAAGAGGGTGCGCCATGCCGGGGAAAGCCGAGTCCGTGCCCGTGAGGGCTACGGGAGGCGCGAGGCTTTCGGAGGCGGGCTCAGAAGTCAGCAGAGGTCATAGTGGACCGCAGGGCTGAAGGGCTGGACGACGAGGCCGGGAGTAGGACGGATGATCTCGAAGCGAAGGGGCCGAAGCTCCCGCCCGGGGGAGCAAGACCGAAAGATGAGCCAGCAGTCCACGAAGCGTCGCCTCGGTGCTGAGACCTCTGAAATCGGAGAGATCGG
>JAKARN010000370.1 GCA_021828425.1 Pseudomonadota bacterium
GATCTGCAGTCTCCTCGTCCAGGTTGAAACCGACCGCGCCCGTTTTCTCGCCACCGTTGAAGATGCCCAACTCCACTCGAGGAACTGGCAATGACCGTCAAATCCCCCTCCTCCCTGATCTCCCAAGTCCTCTGCGGGCTCCTCCTGCCGGCCGCACTGTTGGCCAGCATCGGAAGGGCAGGGGCGGCCCCCCTCCGGACGCTCAACCTGTCCCGGCCGCTTGCGCTCCATGCCCGGGTCCTCATCGTGAACATTGCCGGCCAAGTCACGGTGACCGGCTGGAGACACCCCGCATTCCGGCTCACTGGCACCATGGATTCCCGCGACCGTCTCCGGGTCCGGGAGCGGGGGCACCTCCTGATCATCCGGATCATGAGGCGGAAGTTGGGGGCGAGGATCCGGGGAGCCCATCTCTTTGTGGACATTCCGGTGGCCAGCCGGCTCGCCGTCCGGACCGTGAGTGCCCGTGTGATGGCCCGGAACCTCGCCGGGCCCATCCGGCTCAAGACCGTGAGCGGATCCATCCAGCTCGAGTCTTCTTCCCACCGGATCGTCGCCAAATCGGTGAGCGGAAACATTGCGCTTGACGGTTCGGCACGGTTCGCGCGGATCCTCGCCCACACGGTGAGCGGTGGGATCACGATTGAGCATGTGGCGGGACGGCTCCGGGCCGGCAGTGTCAGCGGGTCGGTCTGGGTCGGATCCACGGCTCTCCGCCAGGCGCGTCTGAGAACGGTTTCGGGCCCGGTCCAGTTTGTGGGTCGAATGGTTCCGGGCGGGCGCTACGGACTGGGCAGTGTGAGCGGGAACATCGGCTTCGCCCCCGCCCCCCGACCGGGAGCCGTGTTCCAGGTGGTGAGCCTGAGCGGCGACATCAGCGATGCCATCGGCCCACCGGCCCATCCCCGTAGCCGCTTCGGGCCAGGTGAAGTGCTCCACTTCGTAAGCGGGCCCGGCGGTGCGCGGGTCCGGATCCGGACCTTGAGCGGGAACATCGGTCTCGAAAAAGCGACTCGGGGACATTAGGGTCAGGCCAAACGGGGACCCGGGGCGCCCCGAACGGGCGTTCCGGGCCGTTCCGACGGGCTCGGTCGTCCTCAATCTCGCTCCAGCGGCTTCCCATGCGGCCGGTTCGTGGTGGTCCGTGCGAAGCACCCCTCACGATATGGCGCTTATAGCCAGATCGTACCTTTTCCATACCAGTTTCTCCTGTCGTCAAACATCCGGGGAAAGCCGGTTCGGGGCTCTATTTGAGATCGGCACAGACGCTCCAGCCAACCGTCCGCAGTCCAACGGCGCAAAGGAACGGGAACTCCGAACGCGATGCGCTCTCGACTGACTCACCTTCCGCCAGGAACGCCCCGGGCATCAAACCGTCCCAATCCGCATTTAGAGGGATTCCGAAAACGGACGCAAAACCGAAACCGTCTCGGACAACCCGCTGGCTAGGAATGTCTCCAGCATTTCATCGACCGTCTTGGGAGGAGATTTCAAATCTTGGCGCTGCTCCCGTACGACCCTTACCACCGCTCCCATGTGGAGGCCACAGAGGTGGTGGACGAACTCATCGGGATGCTGGACTTCGATGGCGAACTTGGCAAGCTCGTCCACCGGAAAGTGCTTGAGGTTGGTCGTCACGATGACGGACGCGCCGGATTTGATCGCGGCCGCCAGTACGTGGCGGTCATCAGCGTCCGGGAGGCACAGCGTCTCGATCAGAGGCTCATACCCTGTGACTAGGCAGTCAGGAACCGCTGAATCTATCTGCCGGCGAAGCCGGTCCAATTTCTGGTCGTCGATGTCCGGCCGCTGTCGTTTCAGCGTCCTGATCCATTCTTCGTGAATGTGCTCGGTCCAGTGCGCCCGGAATAAACCGGTGCTCGCGAGGCGGATGAGGAGATCGCGGATCGGAGCCGGATAGAGCACGCAGGCATCGTATACAGCCCCGAACGTCGCCATGGGCGATCAGTAACCCAAGCCAAGCTCTTGCGACAGACTGGTCAGCTTGGCCGCTGCCCTCCGGGTTTCGGCCAGGGTGCTTTCCCGGTATTTCACCAGCTCACTGAAGGCGACTCGCCGGTGGGTCCCAACCTTGTGGAAGGGGATCTGCCCTGTTTCCAGGAGTTTCACCAGGAAGGGCCGGGACACATTGAGAAAGTCAGCAGCCTCCTGCGTCGTGAGCTCGGCGTGGTAAGGAACCATGCTGACTGCATTTCCCTGAGCCATCTGCGCGAGGATCTCGGCGAACATCCGCAGCGCCGACACGGGGATCGACACTGGTTCCTCGTGGTCGTCATGCAGGACGAGACGTGCCGTCTCTCCCTTGCCGACGATTGCCGCAAGCAGACGGCTACTCTCCCTAGCCTGCTCGATATCACTGGTGTTCGGAACCACCAGATCGACCCGAGGAGGCGTCGTGGTCGGTGGTGGTCTTACTGCGGGCTTACTCATGTTTGTCTACCTCGTTGGCTGACCTTGCGCACTATATTATCAAGTAATTGAAATAAACGAAACAATCGAAAGAAGAAGGCAGCCTGGACCACTGGAGACGAAGCCAAGCCGTGTCGTGTATGGTCCGGGCCCGCGATCCGAAGCGAAGCCAGATCCAGCTGTCCAGGCGAATGATGACCCGCTTGTGTCCTCCAAGCGCAGGGAATGA
Organism: Pseudomonadota bacterium; assembly: GCA_021828425.1. The sequence continues at coordinate 2,660 of JAKARN010000370.1, forward strand.
CTACGCCGTCCCGGCCCATTTCCTGATGGGAGAG
>JAKARN010000371.1 GCA_021828425.1 Pseudomonadota bacterium
ACCGCCAATACCCGCTCTCCCTGCACCCACACGAAAACCAGAGCTCCTTGTATCAGCGTCTTTCCGAACTGGGTGCTCAAGGTGTGCTTGATGTCCTCGCTGCATGGGGACAGATCGAACCAACCCCTCAAGATGAACGATTCGCCACTTTTGCCCCCAAGATCTACGCCGAACATGCAGCCATTTCATGGAGCCAACCGGCACCCGTGATCGAGCGTCAGATTCGTGCTTTCGAAGCCCACCCGGGAGCTTGGACCTTGCATGCGGGACGCCGGATCAAAATCCTGGAAGCTCGGGCACTCAATTGCTATGCCATGCAGTTGCCTGGCACATTCATGCAGGGACCCGACGAGACAATCCGGGTTGCAACCAGCCAGGGATTTCTCTCAGTCCAGCGCCTGAAACCAGAAGGATCGAGAGATATGACCCCGGCACAGTGGTTGAACGGACTCCAGTCCGGACAACCTTCCCGCTTTCATCCCATACCTTAAAATGAAGGTTGCAAAAGAGATCCGCGAAACCCATCTCCCCGTCCGCGCTCAGGCGGCTTGGGTCCTTCATCAGGTACTGCACGGAACTTCCTTGGAATCCCTGTGGGAGGATTGGACACCAGGACCAGAGGTTGCTTTTCTCCGTGAGGTGGTCTACGGAACCCTACGCTTTTATCCTCGACTATCCCTGCTCCTCTCCTGGCTGGTTCCCAAGCGCCGAATGGACCCCCTGATCCGGTCACTGACCCTGAGCGCACTCTACCAGTTACTCTATCTTCGTGTGCCGGCCCACGCAACGGTTCACGAAAGTGTGGAAGCAGCCCAATCACTGGGTTTCGCACCCGCCCAGCCATTTGTCAATGCCATACTCCGCAGGGTCATCCGCGAGCGCGCCCAGTGGGATAGCCGACTTGACGACTCTGACATTGGTCGGTACTCCTACCCATCCTGGTGGCTCAGTCTCATGCAGCAAAGCTGGCCGGATATTTGGCCGGATCTGCTTTTAGCCGGCAATAAGCGTGCCCCCATGACACTTCGGGTCAATCTGAGCCGGATCTCCCGCGAGGACTACCTACTAAACCTAAGATCCCAAGGGATTGGCGGCAGACAAGGAAAGATGGCGGCCACCGCCGTTGTGTTGGACAGGCCACTTCCAATCGTGGAAATCCCTGGATTTTTAGAGGGAAGGGTCACAATCCAAGACGAGGCCGCGCAGCTCGCAGTGCCACTTCTCGAGCCCAAGCCCGGCATGCGGGTACTGGATGCCTGTGCGGCGCCGGGAGGCAAAACCACTCACCTCCTTGAGCACACTCGAGGTGACATTCTCTTGGATGCGCTGGATTGGGACACAGAGCGCCTCAAAAAGGTTCACGAGAGCCTCGTCCGGTGTGGATACACGGGTACCCGGCTCTTGCCAACCGATGCGCGGGAAACCGATCGGTTCTATCAAGGCATTCCCTATGATCGGATCCTCCTTGATGCGCCTTGTACAGGAAGTGGTGTGGTTCGCAGACATCCGGACATCAAGATCACAAGAACCCTGCACAGCGTGAATCTCATCCGAAATCGTCAGCAGATGCTTCTTGAATCTCTATGGCCTCTGCTCAAGAAAGGTGGACACCTGCTCTATGTGACCTGCTCTCTTTTTGAGTCGGAGAACGACGAAGTCATAGGTAATTTCCTGGAGAGACATGATGATGTCCGTGTATTGGATACTTGTCCCCCCGGGACACACCAGACCCGTTACGGGCATATCTCACTGACCGGAGAATGGGACCAGGATGGCTTTTTCTTCGCAAGCTTGGTCAAATCGGGTTAGGCTAGACTAATGTTGGTCTTTTTTGGCCACACGACCGTGCAACATCGGGGCCCACGCAGACGCGCATCCCTGCTCTGTGTACTCGCCGCCCTCGCAGGGCTGGCCAGTCCTCCGGTTTGGGGACATGGCTTGACCATTCAGCGTATCCGCGTTTTCCCCCAAAGGGCGGTTTACTATCTCAACTCCCACATGCAAATTCACCTGAACCCTTCCGCCCGTCACGCCCTAAAAATCGGCATACCGATTGTCCTCAAGATTGAGATTGTCATTGATCGACACAATGCTTGGTTCTGGCAGGGACCAATTGCTCATCTCAACCAGCGCTTTTCCATCCGAGATCATCTTGTGAGTGGTCAAATTGTGATCCGAGATCTCAATAGCGGAACCCGGATCTATTTCCGTAAGATTGAGACCGCCTTGCATGCAATCGAGGTGATTCGTCATATCCCGGTGATTGACAGCAGCCTGCTCAAAGCCAACCACGTCTACCGGGTCCGTGTCAAGGCAGTGCTCGACATCAAGAACATTCCTTCGAACCTAAAATGGATTGCGTGGATCTGGTCGAGCTGGCGGACCACAAGCCGCGCTTACTCGGTCCTGATTCGACCATGAAACGCTCGCTGTACCGAATCATCCTAGCCATTGCCATCCTGATGCTTGTCGTAAGCCTTTACCTGCTTGCGGTCACGACACGGAATACCGTGATCTTTACTCACCTGCATACCGCCCTTCTTGTCCTTGTTCTGATCTGTATCCTGTTCCTACTCATCTTGATTGTCATTCATCTAAGCCTCCTAGTCCAGCAACTCAGACGGCATGTTCCCGGGGCCCGGTTGACAGCCCGGTTTTTCGGAATTTTTACCTTGGTTGC
>JAKARN010000372.1 GCA_021828425.1 Pseudomonadota bacterium
ACACAGAGTGGGCGATATCGGTATTCGCTCGCAATCTCGACGGAAACCGGAACCTGGGCCAAGCTCTCAATCCAGTGACGGGCCACTAGACCGGCATGATAACTGGAGCCACAGGCGACGATATGGACAGCCTTCACTTTTGGCAGAATTTCACGAGTCTGGTAACCCAAGGCGGACTCCAGAACATGCTCGCCGGAAATCCTCTGTTCAAGAGTCTCCGTGACCGCACGTGGCTGCTCGTGAATTTCTTTCAGCATGAAATGGCGAAAAGTACCCCGCTCGGCCGCATCTGCCGATAATAAGACCCGCTTTGGGGAACGCTCGACTGGAGTTCCAGCTCCTGACCAAATCCGACAGGGCGACCGGCCACCATCGGGAACCCGCAACTCGGAAACCTCGTGGTCTTCAAGATACAGGAAATCCTGAGTCAGAGGTAAAAGGGCAGTCACATCAGAAGCAACATAGGTTGCCCGATCCCCAAACCCAATCACCATGGGGCACCCCATCCGCAATGCGACCAGCACGTCCGGGGACTGTTCGTCCAGAACTAAAAGTGCATACGCACCTGTCAGGCGACGCTGGACTTCAATCATGGTGGATCGAAGATCTGGATGTTCTTTCCGGATGGCATGAACGAGGTGGACCACCGTCTCGGTATCGGTATCTGATACGAAGTGGTAGCCCCGGGATTTTAGTTGTTGCTTCAGGGATTCGTGATTTTCGATAATGCCGTTATGAACGAGTGCGATCCCTTCCGAACGGTGCGGATGGGCATTGGCCTCTGAGGGCGCTCCATGAGTGGCCCACCGGGTATGGGCAATTCCCACGGAACCAGCGCAAGGATGCTGACTGATCTCCTCCACCAGATGCACGACCTTGCCCTGTCGGCGGTGCCGGACAAGCTGCCGATCCCCGTCCAGCACGGCGAGACCTGCCGAATCATAACCTCGGTATTCCAACCGTTTCAATCCATCCAGAAGAACCGGGACGACATCATCCTTGGAAATCGCTCCGATGATCCCGCACATGATTAGGATTTCTTCCCGGGCCGTTTCCAGTGAGGAATATTCTTCTGGTCGTTACGGGACAGGGTCAGCTGATCAGGAGGCGTGTCCCTCACAACGGTTGTCCCGGCAGCAATGAAGGATCCATGCCCGAGCCGCACCGGTGCAATCAACTGGCTGTCACAGCCGACGAAAACACCATCTTCAATAACGGTTACGTGCTTTTCCGCTCCATCGTAGTTGACGGTGATAACCCCTGCTCCTAGATTGACATCATCCCCGATCTCGGCATCGCCGATGTAGGCCAGATGGTTTGCCTTACTACTCTCCCCGAGTCGACTGTTTTTGACTTCGACGAAGTTGCCAATCCGGACATGATGGTGTAGCCGGGTTGACGAACGGATGCGTGCAAATGGCCCGATCCGGACGTGGTTCCCGGTTTCCACTCCCTCAAGGACACAATGGGACAACACCTCTGTCCCTTCTCCCAGGCTCACATCACGCAGAATCGAATAGGGGCCAATTCGCACTCCCGGACCCAACCGAATTCGGCCTTCGAGGATCACTCCGACATCGAGCTCGACATCAGAAGCAGCCTCGACCGAACCACGCAGATCAAACCGTGCAGGATCCCGGATGCGGACACCTTGGCGCATCAGTGCTCCAGCCAGCCGGGTCTGCAGAATCCGTTCCGCTGTCGCGAGATCCGATGCTGAATTCACCCCCTGTGCCTTCTCCGGACACCTGAGCAGACGGGTATGAACCGGTACCCCGTCCCGGAATGCTTCTTCAACCAAATCCGTCAGATAAAATTCTCCCTGGGCATTTCGCTTCCCAATCCGCGGTAGCAGCCGCGTCAAAAGCTGCCCGGAACACGCAAGTATACCGGTGTTAACCTCACGGATCGCACGCATCGTATCATCAGACAGGTCCGCCTCTTCTACTACGCGACGGACCTGACCATGCTCATCACGGATGATCCGTCCATATCCACACGGATCCATTCTTTCCATCGTCAAGAGTGTCAAGGCGGGCTGTTCCACTGCTTCGAGCAGACGCTTGCAGTCATCCGCTTCGAGAAGAGGTACGTCTCCGTAGAGAACAAGCACGCTGGGATCGCCGGTCACATCCACTACGGCCAGTCCCAATGCATGTGCTGTACCGAGTGGTTCGGGCTGGTCCACAAACCGGATTCCGCTTTCTCCGAAGCGAGAACGGATTTCCCCCCCTCCCACACCTGTCACCACCCGGATCTCATCCGGACCGAGTGACCGCGCGGTCTCGAGGACCCACTCCAAGAGCGGGCGACCCGCCAGTTCATGAAGCACCTTGGGGCGAGAGGAGCGCATCCGCGTCCCGGCTCCCGCGGCCAAAACCACGACTATAAGCCTAGGGGATCTGGCCTTCACGGTCGTGAGCAGGCTTTTTTGGGAAACCCAGATCGCCCCAAACCACCGTTCACCGCAGCTGTCCCCGTTTCCTCAGGCGATCCAGGACCTTCAATCTTTCAGTCATCTCAGCCAGCTCGGCTTCAGCACGCGCCACATCGACCGACTCAGCACTCGATGCTAGAAAGGCCTCAGCTGCCAACTTGGCCTCACGTGTCTTGGCTTCATCAATCTCAGATGTACGTATGAAACTGTTCGCTAGAACCATAACCTGATTGGGCTGG
>JAKARN010000373.1 GCA_021828425.1 Pseudomonadota bacterium
CTGCGCTTGCGGTGGGTGGATTTCTAGCGGTGCCGGACTTCAGCAAGAACAGGCTTGAAGGCATGACCGACTTCAACGACTTGCACCAAGTGCAAGAGCGGGAAGCGGTGTCCCGTTGCATTGATGCTGCGCTGAATCTGGTAACAGACAACGCGGTGGGTGGATTTCTGGCGGTGCCGGACTCCGGTAAAATCCGACCCGATAACCCGATTGACTCCAGCGATCACCATCATGCGAATGGACTGGATGGATCAGACGCCGCAGGGAAAGCAATTGCGAAGAGACCCGATGGGACGGAAGACCCGGCGGACGAGTTCGAATACCAGCGTCTCGCCCAACTTCCCAAGCCGGAATACGATCGGCAGCGGAAAGAGGCGGCGACACGCTTGGGGATTCGGGTCATAACGCTGGATGAGGAGGTGGAAAAACGGCGGCCTACCCATTTGGGGGATGATCTACAGGGACAAGCCATGCTGTTTGAGGACCCCGAGCCATGGGACGAAGCGGTTGCTGGGGTGGCCCTCTTGGGTGAAATCAAAAGCTTGGCTGAACAGTGCATCCACTTGCCGGATGGCGGAGGGATCAAGCTGGCGCTCTGGACGGTGCTGACCTACCTGCTTGATTGGGTGGATTGCGCGCCACTCCTCGTGCTGGCCAGCCCCGAGAAACGGTGCGGAAAAACGACGGTGCTGGTATTCCTGGACCGCCTGGTGAATCGCCCACTGGCGGCCTCCAACATTACCAGCGCAGCCATGTTTCGTGCAATAGAGCAATGGCAACCTACGCTTCTGATCGATGAGGCCGACAGTTTCCTTCCGGACAACGAGGGACTTAGGGGGATTCTGAACTCCGGTCATACCCGGTCGACGGCCTACGTCATCCGCACCGTGGGGGAGGATTTCGAGCCCCGGCGATTCAGCACTTGGGGAGCCAAGGCCCTAGCAGCCATCGGTACCGTTCCTCCGACCATTCAGGACCGGTCCCTGGTGCTTCGTATGGAGCGGAAGTTCCCTACCGACAAGGTCAAGCGGATCCGGGAGATTGACCCCCCATCCTGGGAGCGCCTGCGCCGACAGCTCGCCCGCTGGGCTCTGGATCACGGGGAGGAAATCCGGAAAACGAAAGTGATCCTATCCGATGAGCTCAATGACCGGGAAAGGGACAATTGGGAGCCCCTGTTCCAGATTGCCTCTGTGGCCGGGGGCAGTTGGCTGGAAGAGGCCCGGCGGGTAGCCATCCAGTCCGACGGGAAAGAGCTCGAGAATGAGGGGGTTGGGATAGAGCTTCTGGGCAACATACGGGAGATCCTGGATCAGCTCCGGACGACGGATCCAGATATGGACCAGATCCCTACCGCGCAACTGGTCAGTGAACTTTGTGCCAATGACACCTGGCGGTGGAATACATTTAACCAAGGTAAGCCTATCAATCCCCACCGACTGAGCCGCCTACTGGGGCACTTCAAAATCAGGCCGGGGACATTCCGTCAGGAGGAAAATGTCCTGCGGGGCTACCAGCTTGCGGACTTCGAGGATGTATTTTCCCGCTACCTACCCTTTTCAAACCGCAACAAGTGCAACAATCCAATAGAATCAAAAAGTTATGACGAAAATGAAAGTGCTACAAAGTCCGAAGTGTTGCAGTTTGAAAATCCCCGGAAACCCGCACCAAATATGGATTGTAGCGAATGTAGCAGTTTGGAATCCCACTTGGAGGAGGGTGGCGATATCGAAGCTTTCGAGGAACGGGCAGCAATCATGGAGCTTGACGGCGGGATGTCCCGTGCCGAAGCGGAACGGCTGGCGGCGGAATCGCTGGGGAAGAGCACATGAGCCATTCCCTCAATATGCCCGCTTCCGGCGGAAATCATGAACTGGAACCCTATGATGAACAAGGGAATCTTCCTGACCCCACCCCCTTGGCGAAAATCGACCTGCGGGACGCCCATGCGATCCGCCGCGAGATCGCTGCCGTGTACCGGGACATGCGATCCGGGCGCATTGCCAGTCAGGACGGCACCCGCCTTGCCTATGTGCTGGACATAATCCGCAAAGCCCACGAAACGGCAGCGCTGCAAGAGCGTATCGAACTGCTGGAATACACCATTCACCACCGGAAATGTTGACCATGAAACAAGACCGCATTGCCAAGCTGTACGAGGGACTGACCAACAAGGAACGGGCGGCACTGGCCTTCCGCTACCTGACTGAGGCTAACGCGCTTGAAGTGGAACGGGTGGCAGCGGCTGTCCCGCTAAAAGTCTATAAATGCCGGGACATGGAGTTTCGACGATGGTTGGACGCCTTTACTGACATGGCGGCACTTTGGTCCATTGAGCACTGGCAGACCTATTCCCGCAAGCTGGCCGCACAGGTGGAGCTACATGTCATGTTTGCAAACAAGGAAAAGGGAAAGGTGCGAGTCATGATAGAAGCGCATGAAAAATGGGAATCGCACTTGCTGGCTCTAGATCGTGCCTTGCTGGCGATCTGTCAGGAACACGGGATTGATCCTGATGCGGTACGTCGCATGGCCGGGGCTGATCCATTCGACCCTATGTATGCTCTGGAACCGGACGCGGAGTATCAGGCGACCATGCAAGCGAACCTGTCCCGATTGCTTGGAGGGAAGTGTTGATTGTTTACAGAAAACCCCTATAAGTGTT
>JAKARN010000017.1 GCA_021828425.1 Pseudomonadota bacterium
CGGCGCGTTGCCGATATGGACCCGGACCGGCGGGGTCACCTGCAGGGTCAGGGTTTTGCCACCGGTGAGGAGGGCGGCATAGACGGTGTGACCGGCATGCCCGATTTCGATCCACGACCGGTGCCGCAAGGTGAAGTCGAGCACAAGCCGCCCGGCACCGGGCCGCGAGGGCTTGGCCCGGACCGGTCGGAGCGGGCGCCGGGTCGCCCGGGAGGCCTTCGCGGACCGTGGAACCGCCGGGGCTTTCGGATGCGCGGACCCCAGCATGGCGGGGAGCCGGCCGGCCGGCAGTCTCGAAAAATAGCCGATGAGGATCCCGGCGGCAGCAAACAGGAAAATTCCGCTCAAGACGGCCGGCAACCAGCGGGTGCGTGCACTCCCCCACGGGGTTTCCTCGGCCTCCCGGGATCTCGCCGCAAGCAACGGAGAATCCCAGGCGGGGAGCGGTGCCAGCCGATCGATCAGGGCATCGGGCGGAAATCCGAGCCAGTCGGCGTAACGACGCAGATGGCCCAGGTAGTAGATCCGCGCGTCGAAGGCGTCAAGGCGGCCCGCCTCGAGCTGCTCCAGGATCTGGCGGGGCAGGTGGAGGGCCTGGGCCGCCTGTTCGAGGCTGACCTGCCGTTCGGCGCGGCGGTGGGCGAGGAGCGTTCCGGTCTCCACGCTGGTCAGGCGGGATTCGGGACTGGTCACGATCCGGGATGGCGAAGGAAGGCAAGCGCCTCGGGCGAACCCGGATAGTCCCGGAGCAGGATGGCGCCGTAGCGGTCGGCCATCAGGCTGTCACCGAGCGCCCACTCGGTCCGGATGAGCAGCCAGAGCACGGGGGGGGCGGGACGGGGACCGAGATCGGCCAGGCGGAGCAGGTCACGGGCCGCCCGATGGAGATGGTGGGCCCGCCGTTCCACCCGGGCCAGCTGCCAGAGGGCCGGGGGATAGTTGCGGTCGAAGGACAGTGCCCTCTCAAAATCATGACGGGCGGGCGCGGCCTCGTGAATCCGGAGCTCGCAGATCCCGGCATTGGTGTAGGCCACCTCCGGGGTCAGGTAGGACGGGGTTCTCCCGGCCCGGTGCAGGTAGGCCAACCCCCGCCGGATCCGGTTGGTATGACAGAGGAAGACCCCGTACGCATTGAGGGTCACCGCATCGTGTGGACGGAGCGACAGGGCTCGCCGGTAGAGCCGGTCGGCGGTCTGGTTGCGTCCGAGTTCCACGTTGAGGAGGGCGAGCCCGTCATGGGCGCTCACGGAATGGGGATTGAGCTTGAGGGCCCGCTCGAAGCTGTGCATGGCGAGCGTGCGCTCCCGCCGGCGCAGATAGATCATGCCCATGGTGACGTTGTCCCGGGCTGCCGCCCGGAGGTTGACAGTCGGGCGGGGCGCCGTGGATTCGGTGACACAACCGGTCATGGCGCACGCCAGGCCGGCCAGAACCACCCCCTTGAGGATCCTCACGCCGAAGCTCCCGCGAGCGCGAAGCGCTGCCGCTCCGGCAGACGGTTGGCCACCCGGCCGGCCAGCTGCCCGCAGGCCGCGGCAATGCTCTCGCCCCGGGGACGGCGGATCAGGGTCCGGATCCCGGAGTCGATCAGGCGACGCTGGAAATCCTCGATCACCGCGACGGGCGAGCGGGCAAACCCGCTTGCGGGAAAGGGGTTGAAGGGGATCAGATTGACCTTGACCGGGATGCCGGCCAGACAGCGGATCAACGCGCGGGCATCGGCCGGGGTGTCGTTCACCCCATCCAGCATCACGTACTCGACCAGGATCTCCCGGTCCGGGTGGCGGTCGGCATAGCGGCGCATGGCCCCCAGAAGATCCGTGAGGGGATGCACACGGTTGATCGGGACGAGCCGGTCACGCAGTTCGTCCCGGGCAGCATGAAGGGAAATCGCGAGTGCGACGTCGTGCTCGGAAGCGAGCCGGTCGATCACGGGAACGAGGCCGGCCGTGCTCACGGTCACGCGCCACTTGGAAAACCCGTACGCACAGTCGTCGGTCAGGAGGTGCAGGACGGATGACAGCGCCGCGTAGTTCGCAAGCGGTTCGCCCATCCCCATGAACACCACGTTGTGGACCGGCCGCTGGGGAGCGCTCACGGATCCGGCGTGCCAGACCTGCCATAACTGGGCCACGATCTCGGCACTCGTGAGATTGCGGCTGAACCCCTGGGCCCCGGTGGCACAAAAGGCGCAGTGCAGGACGCAGCCCGCCTGGGTCGACAGGCAGAGCGTACGCCGGTCCTCGTCCGGGATGACCACCGCCTCGACCGCGTTCTGGGCATCCACTTGAAACAGCCATTTTTCGGTGCCGTCGGCATCGCGTGCGCGCGACAGGACCGGCAGCCGCCTCACCTCCGCGGTGTCGCCGAGACGGGCCCGGAGCGCCCGGCTGAGATCCGTCATCCGGTCGCAGTCGACGATCCCGCGCTGGTGGACCCAGGCCAAAACCTGGCGCGCATGAAAGGCCGCCTCCCCGGCCTGGACCATCCAGGCCGCGAGTGCCGCCCGGTCAGACCCGAGGAGGGAGAGCGGTGCGGTCGGGTGCGGTTCAGGGATCCGTTCGGTCGCAGACATCGATCGCGCCGAAAAAGAAGTGGATTTCCTCGCGCGCCGTCTCCGGGCTATCCGAACCGTGAACGAGATTGCGTTCAATGCTCTCGCCCCACTCGCGCCGGATTGTTCCGGGAGCCGCCCGTGCCGGATCGGTCGCACCCATGAGTTCGCGGTTCTTCCGGACGGCCTCCTCCCCTTCGAGCACCTGCACGAGAACCGGACCCGACGTCATGTAGTCGACCAGCGAGGCGAAAAACGGACGGGTGCGATGCACCGCGTAGAAACGCTCGGCTTCGTCCCGGCCCAGGCGGCGCATGCGGGCTGCCACGACCCTAAGGCCGGCCCGTTCGAAATGGCCAACCACCGCCCCGATGAGATTGCGGGACACACCGTCCGGCTTGATGATGGAAAGGGTCCGTTCGAGCGTCATGAACTGTTCTCCGCAGACCGGTCCGGCCGGCCAGAAAGTAGAATGGAAACGCTTCAGTTTAGCGCGCGGGCGGCTGCTCCCGCAAATCGTGGTGCCCCCCGGGCCGCGGATCAGGTTAGGGCAGATCGTCGATGGCCCGCTCCGCGTGCTCCCGCATGCCTTCCTTGATTCCGTGCGCAAGGGTGATCAGGAACAGCTGGGCTCCTTCCCGCCTTGCGAATTTCATCGCCGGGATAAAATCGCTGTCCGCAGTAACCCGAACGATGACCTGCGCCTGACACTTGAGCGTCAAGCTCGCGATGTCGAGCCCGATCCTCCTATCGCCACCCTTCTGCCGAATGCTGGGCCTCACGTCAGAGGACGTCACTTCGACTGGGGATTCCGGCTTTGCCAAGATCTTGTGGTCAAGATTCCAGCCTTCATGACAGAGCTCGCCGAAGCGTAGCGCGAAGAACGGCCTTTTCATAAGATCCGCGTGGATGCGCTTGTTCCGCTTGGCCACTTCGGTTGCGCCAAAGTTGAGAGCACCGCCCCCGAGTGGTGCCGTGGTGATACCTTCCAGTGGTTGCGCATCGTAATAGTAGATGCGGTGGAGACACATCTCGCCGAGACAAAAGAAAATCAAGGAACTATCCAATCCCCCGTGGCCGTAGTCACGGGGAACTTCGGGTTGGACTGGATAAATTAATCAGAGGTTCCGTTACCTTATTTCGGGACGGCTCGCTTCTCCGTCGGTTGTTTTTGAGATACAATGTATCGCACTACGGAGGTACCCCGATGTCCAGCACCACCATGATCCATGTGCGCGTGAACGAGAAGATCAAGACCCGGGCCACCAAAGCGCTCGGCGCCATGGGGCTTTCCATTTCCGACGCCGTGCGTATCCTGCTGACGCGGGTCGCGGCCGAAAAGCGCCTGCCGTTCGAGATCCGGATTCCGAACGCCGAGACCCGCGCCGCCATGACCGAGACCGAGGAGCTTCTGCGAGACCGGCGCGCTCACTTCCGCTCGGTCGACGAGATCTTCGATGACCTTGAGCAGAACCCCGGGAAGTAAGCGCGCGCCACCGCCGCGCGCCGCGGATTTCGCCAAGCCGTTCCACAAAGATGGGGGGCGGCTTTCACACGCCGGTCGCTTTGACATGCGGCGTCTGAAGGAGGTGATGCTGCTCCTCATCGCCAACAACGGACCGCTCGGCCCCGAGTGGCAGGACCACACGTTGACTGGTGACTGGGATACCTATCGAGAATGCCACGTCGGTGGCGATTTCCTGCTGATCTATCGACTCGATGGCAAGGCGCCGCACGAGGTCGTGGTGTTCGTGCGTGCAGGTACGCACGCAGACCTGTTCGAGTGAGGAGCTGGCGAGGCCCTGGCCAGCCGTTATTCTATAACCCACTCTTTGCAGCACATAAGTGCCATTGTCATCGGCCGGGTCCCCGCCCTCGGCTGGATTTCCCTTGATTCGGCGCCCCGCTCGCGGGTTTCACAGGCCTAGCTCCTCTGCCCAAGGGATCCGCCGCCCCCCGGCTAGACCGTGAAGCTCTCGCCGCAGCCGCAGACCTCGCGCGCGCGCGGGTTTTCGAAACGGAACATGCGGTTCAGTCCCTGGCGTACGTAATCGACGGTGGTCCCCCGGACCAGGGGGAGATCGGCGGAGGCCACGAAGAGCGCAACCCCCCCACATTCAATCCTTTGGTCCTCGGGACCCGTGGTCTCCGCATAGCCGATCCGCCAGCGGTAGCCGGCGCATCCCGACCGTTCGACGGAAATGCGGAGTCCCGGCATCTCCGGCCGCTTCGCCAGCAGGCTCCGGGCCTGGTTCACGGCCTCGGGTGTCAGGGTCAGCTCAGTCATCGGAAACCTCCCGCAGGGGGGCCAGTGCGGCCATCAGGGCATCCTCCACAATCAACGCCTCATCATAACGGGTGCGGGGATAACCCAGTTGACGGGCGACCGCGGCCCCGGTGGGCCAAAGACAGGTGGGCGGCTGCCCCTCGAGTGCATGGGCATAAAAGGCACACGCGGCGTTGGTCCAGGGACTGCCCCGGAAGCGGTAGCGGACCCGGGCAATCCGGCCGGCCTCGAGACAGAGCGAAAACTCGACCTCGGCCCCCGCCCCGGGGCTGCCCGCCCGGCCCTCATGGACTCCCGGGGTGCCGGGTTCAAAAGCACCGGCGCGTTCGAGGTTGTGTGCCCAGAAATCGAAGGGAGAGGATCCGGCCACCCCCCATGCCGGGGACCGAGCCTCACTCATCCGGCCTGCCGCCGGGTCGTCTCCGGTGCGATGGCGGACAGTCGGGCATAGGCCTGGGAGATGCAGAAGGCTGCCCGTTCGACCTCCTCCGCGGTCGTGAAGCGACCGAGCGTGATCCGCAGCGTGGACTCGGCCTCGGTGGCGGTGAGTCCCATCGCCTGAAGCACGTGCGAGGGCCCCCCGCGGGCACTGGAACAGGCCGAACCCTGGGCCACCGCGAGATCCCCCAGGAAGTAGATCAGACTTTCGCCATTGACCCCGCCGAAACTCACGCTGAGATGTCCGCAGGCCCGTGGCGCACCTCCTCCATTCAGTCGGACCCGGTCCAGGCGGGAGAGCTCGGTCCACAGGGCATCGCGCAGCCGCCCGATACGGGCGGCATCGGCCGCCCCCTCCTCCCGGGCGATGCGAAAAGCGGTGCCCAGTCCCACGATCTGGTGGGTCGCGAGTGTCCCGGCCCGAAGCCCGCGTTCCTGCCCGCCGCCGCGGATCATGGGTTCGAGGACGAGCGTGGGATCGTGGCGGACGTACAGGGCGCCGATCCCCTTGGGACCATAGACCTTGTGCGCCGAGAAGGACATGAGGTCGACCGGCAGGACCGAGAGGTCGATCGGGAGCTTGCCCGCGCTCTGGACCGCATCCACGTGAAAGGGCACGCCGCGCGCGCGGCACCGCTGACCGATGGCCGCAATGTCCTGGATCACGCCGGTTTCATTGTTGACGTGCATGACCGAGCAGAGCACGGTCTCAGGTGTGAGCGCCTGGCCGACCCGTTCCGGATCCACCCGGCCCTCCCGGTCACAGGGCAGGTAGCTGACCCGGAATCCCTCGGCCTCAAGTGCACGGGCCGTATCAAGCACGGAGGCGTGTTCGATGCGTGAGGTGACCAGATGGCGCCCCTGCCCCCGGCGCTGGGCGGCCAGTCCGCGCCAGGCCAGGTTGTTGGATTCGGTGGCTCCGGAGGTGAAGTAGATCTCGCGTTCCCGGGCACCGACCAGGGCCGCCACTTCCGCCCGGGCGTCCTCGACCGCCGCGCGGGCGGCACGACCCGGCACGTGCGTCACCGACGAGGGGTTCGCGAACAGCCCATCGGGACCCAGGAATCGGGCCATCTCCTTGATCACCCGCGGATCGGCCGGCGTCGTGGCGGCGTAGTCGAGGTAGATCGGACGCGGGGCAGAGGCCATGCGGCATTATAACGCCGGGAGCAGCGGAGACCGGGCTCTGCTATGATCCCCCCGTCCGTCCCGCGCCACGACCATGCAGCCCATCGTCCAAATCGCCATCCGGGCCGCCCGCCGGGCCGGCGAGGTCATCCGCCGCCAAGCCGACCGGCTCGACCGTATCCGGGTTGAAGAAAAGGCACCCCACGATTTCGTGAGCGAGGTCGACCGGGCGGCCGAAGCCGCCATCGTCGAGGTGATCCGCTTCGCCCACCCCGATCACGCCATCCTGGCGGAGGAAGGCGGCCTGCTGGACCCGGGAGAGGGACGGGGCGGGGAACGCTGGATCGTGGATCCCCTGGATGGGACGACCAACTTTCTCCACGGGTTCCCGGTCTATGCCGTCTCCCTCGCTTTCGAACGTCGCGGGGTTCTCGAAGCCGGGGTGGTCTATGATCCCACCCGGGACGAATTGTTCGTCGCGAGCCGGGGCGAGGGGGCCCTCCTCAACGATCACCGGATCCGGGTCGCGAAGCGATTCCGGCTGGAAGACGCCCTCATCGGGACCGGCTTCCCGTTCCGGGACTTCGGCCGGCTGGGGGCCTATCTGGAACAGTTCCGCGCCCTCCTGCCCAAGGTCGCCGGCGTCCGGCGGGCGGGATCGGCGGCCCTCGATCTGGCCGCGGTCGCGGCAGGCCGGCTGGATGGCTTCTTCGAGCTCGGGCTCAAGCCCTGGGATATGGCCGCGGGGCTCCTGCTCGTCCAGGAGGCCGGTGGCGTGGCACAGGGTTTCGGGACCGCGGACCTCCCGCCACTGGAAAGCGGGGACGTGATCGCCGCAAACCCCCGCCTCCTCGAGGCTCTCCGAGCCCTCCTGAACCCGTTTTACGAGCCCTCAGGGTCCCTCGGCCAGGGCCGCCGGACGCTTGGGGAGGAGATCGGAGCGATCCACACCCAGCATGAGGGCGATCGCGCTCGCGATGAAGATCGACGAGTAGGTCCCGATCAGGATGCCCACAAAAAGGGCAATCGAAAATCCGCGCAGCACCGGGCCACCCACCACCAAAAGGGCAATCACGACCAGAAGGGTCATGAATGAGGTCATGAGGGTCCTCGACAGGGTCTCATTGATCGCGATGTTCATGAGCTCGAACGGCGTGCCCTTCTTGAACTTGCGGAAATCCTCACGGATCCGGTCGAAGACCACCACCGTATCATTCAGTGAATAACCCATGATGGCCAGGATGGCGGCCAGCACATTGAGGTTGAAATCGATCCGGGTAAAGGAGAAAAAGCCGACCACAAAGATCACGTCGTGAACCGTGGCCGCGATGGCCCCCAGCGCGAAGCGCCACTCGAAACGGAACATGACATAGACGAAAATCAGGATCAGGGTGGCCAGCATGGCCGTCAAGCCCTTCTCCCGGAGTGCATGTCCCACCTGGGGACCGATCACCTCCTTGTCGACCAGCCGGGCCCCCGGAAAGTGGGCCGCCACGGTGCGGGCGATGGTCGAGGCGGCGAGGCTGGCCATGCCGGGTTTCTGCGGCTTGAGCCGGATCAGGACCTCGGGATGGTGGCCGAAGGGGCTCACATGGGCACTCGGATAGCCGGCCGCCGTCACCACCGAGCGCACCTGACCCAGGGACGGCATCGTGGGGAAGCCCATTTCGACCACGACCCCACCCGTGAAATCGAGCCCGAGGTTGAGACCCTGGATGGCCAGGGATCCCAGGGCCGCCACGAAAACCAGGGTGGAGGCCACGAGCGCGACCCGGCGCGCCGACAGGAAGTTGATGTGGGGAACGCGGTGAAAGAACTCCATGGATGACGATCCTCAGACGGGCAGACGGGTGAGACGGCGGCCGCCGTAGAGGGCATTCGTGATGGCCCGGCTGTTCATGACGGCCGTGTAGAGGGAAGTCAGGATGCCGAGACAGAGCGTGATGGCAAATCCCTTGACGGGCCCGCTGCCCAGCAAAAACAGGAGGACTCCGGCGATGAGCGCCGTGACATGCGAGTCGACGATGGTTCCCCAGGCGCGTTCATAACCGGCATGGATGGCCGCCTGCGGGCTCGCCCCGTTGCGCACCTCCTCGCGGATCCGCTCGTAGATGAGGACGTTGGCGTCGATGGCCATACCGACGGTGAGCACCATGCCGGCGATGCCCGGCAGGGTGAGCGTGGCCTGGAGAATCGACAACAGGGCCACAATCAGGACCAGGTTCACGAGCAAGGCGAGGTCGGCGATCACGCCGAACCACTTGTAGTAGAAGGCCATGAAAAGCACGACCAGGGCAAAACCCAGCACCACGGCCGCCACCCCATCGCGGATGTTCTGCCGTCCGAGGCTCGGGCCGATGGTCCGCTCGGCGACGACGGTCATCGGGGCCGCGAGCGGGGTGCGCAAGAGCAGGGCGAGCTTCTCGGCCTGCCGGTTGGTGAGTCCCGTGATCTGGAAGTTGTTCGAGAAAACGCCCTCGATGGTCGCGATGTTGATGACCCGTTCGATCTTGTGCGTGATGAGCACGGAGTGGCCATCGACCGTCCGGTGCTCGCTCCGGTTCTGGATATAGAGCACGGCCATCGGTTTGCCCAGGTGGTGGCTCGTGGTCCGGAGCATGCGCCGCCCGCCGGCCGAATTCAGGGTGACATTGACGGCGGGAGAGCCATTCACATAGCTGGAGATGGCATTCACGATGTCGCGCCCCCCCACGATGCTCCCCGCATCCAGGAGGACGGGCGTACCGGCCGTCGTGGTGAAGCGACGAGCCCCGCGCGGAGTCTGGCCGGTCTCGAGGGCGTTTTCGGCCGCCGGCGAGTCGTCGACCAGCCGGAACTGGACGGTGGCCGTATCCCCGAGCCGGCGTTCGGCACGGGCGGCATCCTCGATCCCGGGCAGTTCGACCACCACATGCCGGGCTCCCTGCTGTTCGACCACCGAGGCGGTGACCCCGAGCTCGTTGACCCGGCGCCTCAAGGCCGCGACATCATCGACGATGGCCCCCTGGTCCAGGTGGGTCCGCATGGCGGAACCGTAGCGGGCCCGGATCACGGGGAAGCCGTGCGCGACGCCGGTCGTGAGGAGCAGGTTGGGATGATCGGTCCTGAGAAGCTTCAAGGTCGGCTTGAGGTTCTGGGGCGAGACGAGCTCGATATGGAGCGCGTGGGCGGCCTCGCGGATCCCGAGGTAGTGGATCCGGTGGTGACGGAGCAGGGACTCGATCCCGCTGCGGTCCCGGCTCAGCGCATCGTGCTGGGCCGCCCGCGTGTCCACCTCGAGCAGGAAATAGATCCCCCCGCGCAGATCCAACCCCTCCGGCATGGGTTTGAGCCCGAGCGAACGGAGCCAGGCCGGGGTTTCCGGGACGAGATTGGGCGCAACCGAATAGTTCCTGCCCAGCCAGTCTTTGAGCCGGACCAGGGCCAGACGCTGGGTCGCCCGATGAGGGAAAACCAGAAGGACGTGATCGGCTTCGACCGAAGCCCTGAGCGGAGTCAGGGCATGGTGACGGAGCTGACGCTCGATGCGCGGCAGGAGGTCGGGGGCGACCACCGAGGCCCCGATCCGCGTGACATTGAGGGCGGGGGCCTCCGGATAGAGATTGGGCAGGGCCAGGAGGATCGCCACGAGGGTGACGAGCACAACCAGGACGTTCTTCCAGAGCGGATAGCGGTTCATCGGTTCATGGCAGGGTTGGGGCCCGAACCCGGAGATCCGGGGTCTAGACGGGTTTCAGGGTTCCTTTGGGATAGACCGCAATTACGGCCTGGCGCTGGAGGGTGACTTCGACACCCGGTGCCGTCTCCAGGGCAATGGCTTGTTCATTGAGCCGGACAACCCGTCCCACGAGCCCCCCCTGGGTCAACACCTCGTCTCCCGTGGCCAGCCCCTCGATCAACTTCCGGTGCTCTTTCTGGCGCTTGCTCTGGGGCCGGATGGCCACGAAATAGAAAAACAGGATGAAGATGACGAAAATCACGACGAGCTGCCAGAGCCCGCCCGTCGGTTGGGCCGCCGGGCTGGTGCCCTGGGCCCAGGCATTGGTGATCAGGTTCATGAGAATCCCCGCCAGTCCGGATGGTCCGGCGGGCATTATCGCATAGCTGATCCACTCTGTTGCTGGCGCTCGAACGCGGCCACGGACTCGGCCAGGCAGCCGGCCTGGATGGCCTCCCGCAGCCTGGCCAGGAGTCCCTGGTAATAGGTCAGGTTATGGAGGGTGAGGAGCCGGAGCGCCAGGGGATCTCCGATGCGGTCGAGATGGTGGAGGTAGGCCCGGCTGTGGTGCCGGCAGGCCCGGCACGGACAGTCCGGCTCGATCGGGGACTCGTCCAGGCGGTAGCGGCTGTTGCGCAGTCTCAGGATTCCGGCCCGGGTGAACAGGTGGGCATTGCGCCCATTGCGGGTCGGGAGCACGCAATCGAAAAGGTCGATGCCGCGGCAGACGGCGGCCACGAGATCGGCCGGCTTGCCCACCCCCATGAGATAGCGGGGCCGGTCCGCCGGCAGGAGGGCCGAGAGCGCATCCAGCACCGCCTCCCGCGCCGTGGCGGGTTCGCCGACGGCCAGCCCGCCCACGGCATAGCCGTCGAATCCGAGGGGGGTGAGACCCTCGAAGGACCGCCTTCGCAAGTCCGGGTCGATGCCGCCCTGGATGATGCCGAAGAGGGCGCCCGCCCCGTCCGCCGACGCGCTCCGGCACCGTGCGGCCCAGAGGAGCGACCGCCGGAGGGCGGATTCAACCTCCTCCCGGGGTGCCGGGTAGGACGGACACTGGTCCAGGACCATCCGGATGTCGCTGCCGAGCTGTTTCTGAATCTCGATGGCCCCCTCGGGGGTCAGGCGGAAACGCCGTCCGTCCACGGGTGCCTGAAACGTGACCCCCTCGTCGTCGAGCGTCCGCCGGTGGGCGAGACTCATGACCTGGAATCCGCCCGAGTCGGTGAGAATCGGTCCCTCCCAGCCCATGAAGGCATGGAGTCCGCCCATCCGTCCGATCACCTCGAGCCCGGGACGCAGCGCGAGATGCAGGGTGTTGCCGAGGATCATCTGGGCGCCGGTCGCCCGAAGGTCCTCCGGATCGAGCGCCTTGACCGCCCCGTAGGTCCCGACGGGCATGAAGGCCGGGGTGTCGACCGTGCCGTGATCGAGCGTGAGCCGTCCCCGGCGGGCCCGACCCTCGGTTGCCAGACACTCAAAGCGCATGGCGGGACGGAAGCCACATGGCATCCCCGTAGCTCAGAAACCGGTATCCCGCCCCGAGTGCGTGGGCATAGGCCGTGCGGATCCGCTCAAGGCCGGCGAAGGCGGAGACGAGACACAGGAGCGTCGAGCCCGGCTGGTGAAAATTCGTGAGCAGGGCATCGGTCAGTCGAAACTCGAAACCCGGGCGGATGAAAAGCCGGGTCTGTCCGGAACCTGCGGTGAGCGGATGGTCGGGGTAGCCCGATCGGCGCGCCAATGTCTCCAAGACCCGCACGACCGTGGTGCCGACGGCGATGACGCGTCCGCCCCGGCTTTTGGCCGCAACCAGTGCCGAGACAGTCGCCTCGCTCACCTGATAGCGCTCCTCGTGCATTTCATGATCCTCGATCCGCTCGGTGCGCACGGGCTCGAAGGTTCCCGGCCCGACATGGAGGGTCACGGCCGTCCGGGCCACGCCACGGGCCGCAAGCGCACCGAGCAGCCCCTCGTCGAAATGGAGCCCTGCGGTGGGCGCCGCAACCGATCCCGGCTCACGGGCAAAAACCGTCTGGTAACGCTCCTGATCGAGCGCTTCCGCCGCCCGTCCGAGATAAGGCGGCAGCGGGACCTCGCCTGCCGTGGAGAGGACATCCGCCCAGCCCCCCTCCTCGAGCACGAGCTGCCACCGATCCCCGTCGCGGCTCACAACCCGGATACGGAAACCGGGTTCGAGGCGGAGCAAAGCGCCGGGGGCCAGGCGGTGCCGGGTCCGGAGCCAGGCCCAGGCCAGAGCGCCTGCGGGCGCCTCGATGAGGAGGATCTCGATCCGGCCCCCGGTCTCCTTCCGGGCCCGGAGCCGGGCCGGGATCACGCGGGAGTCATTGACGACGACGAGATCGCCGGGCGCAAGGCAAGCCGGCCAGTCCCGCATGAAACCGTCCCGGAGCCCCCGGGGTCCGACCGTGAGCAGGCGGCTTGCGCTGCGCTGCGAGAGGGGATAACGGGCAATCCGGTCCGCCGGAAGCACATAGTCGAAATCCGCCCGGTTCATGACATTGCCCGCCGAAACCCCACCCCGGACATTTTATGAGGTTTGACCATGGGACAGAGCTTGGTAGACTAGACTTCCGTTTCCAAGTCCCGTGCATGTCCCCGTCGACCCCACCCTCAAGGACCCGCCCCACGGAGTGGCTGGACGGTCTGACTGCCGCTCCTGCGTGGCAGCGGGGGGTCTTTTTGTGCCTCTTCGTCCTGATCGCGCTCTGGGGCAGCATCCGGCCGGTCAGGGCCGACTACAACTGGAACGAGATCGAGGCCGACAAATCTCTCCTCACCCAAACCACCGAGTCATCCGGCCTTCAGGGTTCCGTCAACTTGGGCTATCTCGCCACCAC
>JAKARN010000374.1 GCA_021828425.1 Pseudomonadota bacterium
CGATCGTGGAGGCCCGGTTGCGCAGCGCCCGCCGGACATACTCGGCCACCGGCAGGAGGAGCACTGCAAAAAGGGCAAACCAGCCGATAGCCCCGAGCCCGCTCGGTGCGGCGAGCAGGTCAATCAGGCTCACGAGGAGCAGGGACAGACCGAGAGCTGCCAGATAAAAAGTACGGGTCGGGATCTCGAAGATGAAAAGGACAAAGGCCAAGCTCAGGGGAACATACCATTCGGCCATGGGCAAGCTCCGGATTCAGGCCTCGGGGTCCAATTCGACAGATCCATAGGTGCGGCCCATCCTAGCACAAACAAAAGACGGGATCCGGTCACGACCGACCGGACCCACAGGCTAAAATGGGTCATGCCGAGTCCTGTTCCGACCCTGAGCGCCTGGGTGACCTCTCCCCAATACATCCGAACGAACAACCGTGCCCGCGTGCCCTTCGATCCGGACGCCTTCGGTCGATGAGAACGTTCGCGATCGGTGACCTGCAGGGCCTGCACAGCATGCTCGTGCGTCTGCTGGATCGCATCGGATTCGATCCGGAGGGAGACCGCCTCTGGTTCTGCGGAGATCTCGTGAACCGGGGACCGGACTCCCTTGAGGTGTTGCGCTTCGTCTACCGCCTGGGCTCACGGGCCACGATCGTTCTTGGCAACCATGATCTTTACCTGCTCCGGGTGGTGGCCAACCCCGATCTGGCACCCACCGTGGATCCCTCCCTCCTGCCGATCCTCGAAGCCCCGGACCGTGACGAGCTTTTGGAGTGGTTGCGTCACCAACCTCTCCTCCATCATGACCCGGTCCTCGGCTTTACCCTGGTGCACGCTGGGCTCCCACCATTTTGGAACCTCGAGCAATCAATGGCACGAGCCCAGGATGTCGAGGCGGTGCTCGGGGGCGACCTCTGGAAAGAAGCTCTCCCCACCCTCTTCGGGAACGAACCGGATGTCTGGCAGGAGGGACTCCCATCCGTCCAGGCGCACCGTTTCACGGTGAACGCCCTGACCCGCATGCGCTACGTCACCTCCACCGGAAAGCTGGACTTCCGGCACAAGGGCCCGCCGGGCACCCAGCCGGAGGGACTCTATCCGTGGTTCGAGATCCCGAACCGGCGCAACCAGGACCTCCATATCGTCTTCGGACACTGGTCGACCTTGGGAGAGACCCGCGTCCCCCATGTCTACCCCCTGGATGGGGGCTGTCTCTGGGGCGGGACTCTGCGCGCCATGCGCCTCGACGGGGAAAGTCACCTGCTCGAAATCCCCTGTCCCGGGCGTGGATCCGCCGGATCGTGATCGGGCACCCGCTCTTTCCGCCGTCGTGAGGGCGAGCACTGAGGTCCGGAAACGGCATGTCCGGAAGAAATCTCCAAGATAGACTGGAAACCGTGCGAGACCGAAGAGCAGACACGTACCGGAGATCCATCATGACCGTGGCCACTCCCAAAATCCAGGATCCGCCCCTCCATTACCGCCATTGGGGAAGTCCTCTGGGACCTCTCCTGCTTTGCGGAACCGACCGGTCACTCTGGGGCCTTGGTTTTCCCGTGGACGGTGAGGCAGCTGAACCCGAACCGGGATGGATCCGGGATCGGGCCGGCTTTTCCGAGGTCATCCACCAGTTGACTGAATATTTCGCGCGCAAGCGCCGACGGTTCTCGCTTTCCCTCCGGCTGGGCGGCACACCCTTCCAGATGGCCGTCTGGTCCGCACTCGGGAAAATCCCCTACGGGGAAACCCGCTCTTACCGTGACGTGGCACGGGCCATCCGGCGACCCCTGGCCATGCGGGCGGTCGGGGCCGCCAACGGCAACAATCCGATCCCCATCATCATCCCCTGCCACCGCGTCATCGGCGCCCATGGAGACCTCGTGGGGTTCGGCGGAGGATTGGTGCTCAAGAAGTTCCTTTTGGAGCTGGAGGGGGTGCGCGTTGAAACCTCCAGGAGCACTTCCGGTTCCGTAACGCCAGACTGAGAACGATGGGCAGCGACGCCGGACAGCTCTCAGCGATCCACCTCTCGACAATGCCCGATATTCACCACCGGCACAACTACGGACGCGTCCTGGATCTCGCACACCACCCGGTAGACCCCAACCCGGTAACGCCACAACGTCGCAAAGGTCGGTCCCGAGAGCACCTTGCCCTGGCTGCGTGGATCCGGCAGTGGAGCGATCCGTTCATCCATGAAATCAAGGAGGCGCCGCGCAACCGGACGATCGAGCTTGGGTAGCTGCTTGAGGGCCGTCTCGGTGTAGCTAATCGTCCAGACCAAGCTCGGTCCTCACCTGCCCGGCCGTGCAGATCTTCTCCCGACCCGAACGCACTCGCTCCAGGGTGGCAGCGGCGAGGTACACCTCTTCGAGCTCATCGAGACCGCTCGTGATAAGCTCGAAGAGGTAATAGGCCTTGGTCCGGCCCGTGGGGGCTGCGAGCGCATCGAGCCGCCGTCCAGTCTTCTCGTCCAGCCGGATGATGTCCCCTGCCACAGGCGGGTCAGCGTGGAACCGCACAACAGGACTGCCGGGTGATTTCCCGGGCATTCCACAGGATGGCACCCAGGAGGAGGAGCGCCGAGACCGAAAAGAACAGGCTCTCGTGGGTGGCCAGAAAACCCTGGACCACACCCCCGGACCCGCCCGCCAGTACCGGAAT
>JAKARN010000375.1 GCA_021828425.1 Pseudomonadota bacterium
CTTGCGACCTGGCAGAGATAGGGCATGAGGTTATTGGGAATCCCCCTCGGACGTTCGCCCAGTGCGCCCGACTCATGTGCCCCCGCCGGGTTGAAGTAGCGGAGGGAGGCGATGCGCCAGCGGGAATCGGTGGCCGCAAGGTCCCCGAGCAGGGTTTCGATCATGAGCTTGGAGCGGCCATAGGGTTGGGCCGGATCCAGGGGGGAGGATTCGGTGAGCGGGAGGGTGTCGGAGTCCCCGTAGACGGTCGCCGAGGAGCTGAAGACCAGGGTATGGAGGCCGGCTTCCGCCATCTCTCGGCAGAGGACGATCACGCCGCCGACATTGTTCGCATAGTAGTCGAGGGGAGACACGAGGGATTCGGCGACGGATTTGAGGCCCGCAAAGTGGAAGACGGCCGCGATTGCCGAGCGGGCAAAGAGGCGTGCCAGAAGGGCCCCGTCCCGGACGTCGCCACAGACGAAATCCGGACGCCGGCCGGCCACGGTCTCGATCGCTCCCACCACATCGGCCGTGCTGTTCGAGAGGTTGTCCACGATGAGGACGTCGTAGCCGGCTGCGAGCAGCAGGACCGTCGTGTGCGATCCGATGAAACCGGTGCCCCCCGTCACGAGAACGCGGGGGCGGGGGGCTTCCGGGAGACTCATTTCAGGCGTTGGCATGGTCCCGAACCGGCTACGCCACGATCCCATCCGGATGGGTCTGCCGGAGTGGCGGTCTCCGCGCGATCCCACCCGCGGGAAAGGCGCTGGCTGCTTCAGGACGAGGGCGGGTACAGGATCGAACCGAAGCGCTCATCCGGGTTTTCGATCATGAGGTCGATGATGATCGGCATGAGTTCGAGGAGGATCGAGGCACCGTCCTTGACCTGGCTCCGGTTGAGCTGGCTGTTCCAGGTGGCCCCGCCGTGGAGGAGCTGGTTGCGCAACACGTAGAGACGGTCGAACACCACGGACAGGACTTCCCGGACCTCATGGTCCAGCAGGGCCTGGATCGCCTTCCGGGCGCTCGCATGGAACGATTCCTTCCAACGGTCGCTCGAATCATGCTCGCGCATCGCGCGCCAGAACGGCTCGTAGACATAGCGGTTCTCGAGGAGGGTACGGATCGGTCCCGAGTATTTCTGGAGGAGGAGCGATTGGATCCGGTGCTCCTGGTCGAGCGACAGCAAGAGGTTGAAAAACCCCCGGAGCTGCTTGCGGGTTTCTTCGTCGGGTTCGAATTCCTGGGCGTAGGCCGCATTGAAGGCGATCCAGAGAAAGATGAACTGGCTGTCCGCGTCACCGGATTCCCGTTCCGCCCGGGCGAGCCAGCTGATGGCCCGGTGCAGGCGGATGTAGGTCGGGGAGTCGTGGCTTTCGCCCCGCTCGTGGAGTTTTTCCTTGAGGATCGTCGAAACCATCCCGTCGTCCGTTGCCATCATGGTGAAAATCTGTAGGTGGAGTGGGCGTTATTATGATCCTTTGGGAGGATTTCGGCGAGCGCCCCCCGGGGGACCTGCCGCTAAACCCTTGGGCTCCGGTTTGCATCTAAAGCGGTATGGAGCAACCGTGGAAATGACGATTTCCCTGCCGGCCCGGGCCGTGATGCCGGAGAACCCGACCCGTGCGGAGCCGGCCGTGGTTGTCCTTGTGGAACGGGCCCGACGGGGCGAGCTTCCGGCCTTCGAGGCTCTCTACCGGATCCATGTGGGTCGGATCTACGCCCTCTGCCTCAGGCTCTCGGGCCATCCCGGAGATGCGGAGGAGGCGACCCAGGACTGTTTCGTCCGGGCCTGGAAAGGTCTCGGGCGCTTTCGGGGGGAGGCTGCCTTCTCCTCATGGCTGCACCGGATTGCGGTCCGGGTCGTTTTCGAGCGCTTTCGCGAGGGCCGTCTGGAACGGTCCTTTTCTTATCCGTCGAGCGATTCCGAGATTGAATCCGTGGCGCTCCCCATATCCCCCGACGGCCTCAGGCTCGATCTCGAGTCTGCCATCCGGAAACTGCCGCCAATGGCCCGTCTGGTCTTTGTGCTTCACGATGTCGAGGGGTACGGGCATCCGGAGATTGCCTCCCTTCTCAAGCTGGCCGTGGGAACGTCGAAAGCCCATCTCCACCGAGCCCGGCAGCTTCTTCAGGATCAGCTGGAACCATGAACGATCCACCTCCCTCCGCCCTCGGGAAGGCCCTCTCCGCCCTGCCGCGGGAGCGGCCGCCGGAAGCCGATTTGTGGCCGGGAATCGCCCGGACGATCCGTTGCCGCCGGCGTGCCCGGCAAGTCGTCGCCTCCGGTGCCGTCCTGGTCCTGGCCGAAATCCTGGCCTTCTCGTTCGGATGGTTCTCTCCGGCGACCCTCCCGGGAGGACTCCCAGCCGCCGGCAGGAATCCCCCCGTCGACCTCGCCGCCGCTTTTGTGACCCGGGCCGCGCGTGACTCCGCGCTGCCCCGCCCGGTCCGGGCGTCACTCCCGGCCGATCTCCGCACCCTCGATCAGGCCCAGTCGCTCCTCGAGCGCAGGCTGGCCCGCGATCCGGGCGCCCCTGCCGTGCGCAGTCTCCTCGTCCAGGTTGAAACCGACCGCGCCCGTTTTCTCGCCACCGTTGAAGATGCCCAACTCCACTCGAGGAACTGGCAATGACCGTCAAATCCCCCTCCTCCCTGATCTCCCAAGTCCT
>JAKARN010000018.1 GCA_021828425.1 Pseudomonadota bacterium
CCGATCTACCACGGGCTATCCGGCTCCGATTGGCCCTTGAGGAACTCGGCCCACTCTATGTGAAGTTCGGTCAGCTTCTCTCCACTCGCCGCGACCTTCTACCTCGTGATTTCATTGACGAGCTCACGAAACTACAAGACCAAGTTCCACCTTTCCCCGGCATACTGGCTCGAAATGCCATTGAAACCGCCTGGAAGGAACCCCTCGATCGCCACCTTGCCGCTTTCGACGAAACTCCTCTTGCGTCCGCTTCGATTGCACAAGTTCATGCTGCCCGTCTCCACAATGGCCGTGATGTCGTCATCAAAATAATCCGCCCTGGTATTGACCGACTCATCAAGCGGGATCTTATCCTGCTCGACCACCTGGCTTTCTGGATCGAGCGTTATTGGGGACCTGGCGTTCATCTTCATCCGCGTGCCATCGTCGCCAAGTTTGCGCAGACGCTGCACGATGAACTCAACCTGCTTCAGGAAGCCGGACATGCAAGCCAGCTCAGGCGCAATTTCCAAAACAGCCCCTTTCTCGCGATCCCCGAGGTTATATGGGAACTTACCCGCGAGCGGATCATGGTCATGGAACGGATCTACGGGATACCTATCCATGACTTTGCCTTGCTCCGGGCGCACGGGGTAGATTTCCGGGAGCTGGCACAACGGGGAGTCTCCATCTTCTTTACCCAAGTCTTTCGTGATAATTTTTTTCACGCCGACATGCATCCTGGAAACCTCTTCGTCGATGTCCGGGATCCGCGCCATCCCTGCTACCAGGCAGTGGATTTCGGCATCATGGGTACACTGACTGAGGAAGACCGTCACTACCTCGCAGCCAACTTCCTGGCTTTTTTCAATCGTGACTATCGCCAAGTTGCCCGTCTTCACTTGCTCTCCGGCTGGGTTCCTCCCCAAACACCTCTGGACGAACTGGAGGCCGCAATCCGGAGTGTCTGCGAGCCAATCTTCAACCGCCCGCTCAAGGAGATTTCACTGGGCCAACTGTTGATCCGGCTATTCCAGACTGCCCGCCGTTTCAATGTTGACCTCAAGCCCGAACTCGTTCTCCTTCAGAAAACCCTGATTGCCGTAGAAGGGCTTGGCCGGCAGCTCGATCCGGATCTCGACCTCTGGAAGTCAGCCAAGCCGTTGCTGGAACGCTGGATGCGTCAACAGGTGAGCCCCTTCAATCTTCTGCGTCATGGAATCGAGAACTGGCCGGCTCTTTCGTGGGGCTTGCAAGCTTGGCTCGACGAGGCAACCCACCGGATGGCCCGGCATGGTTCTACGGATGCGCCGCAGCCAGTGGAACCAGCGGGGAAAAACCAGAGTTCCTCGCATTCATTCCCCATCCGTCTCGCCATCGCCGGACTAGTTTTGGCATCAGGAATCGCCTGGGTCGCACTCGAGCTGCCGCCGAAATTTCTAGGGCCTGCATTGCTGGTGCTATCCGGGGTTTTGCTGGCCTTTCTCTGGTGGCACCCACACTGAATGAAAAGCTTATAATCGCTCGCTTTCATCGCACTGGATCCAACCCGCCCACGATGGGGCCTTCCCCTTCGTGCACATCATGACCCGAAACAGTTCACCAGCTTCCTCTGGATTGGTCAATCGCAACATGTCCTGAATCCATGTCCAGTGCTCTTGCTCGGCGGGATTTTCCTCCCAGCCTTGGGCTGCCAGTACAAAGGGGGCCAGCCGGGCAAAACCGTCCAAGTCCCAGCCTGCACCTTCGAATGCCTCTGCCAATGCTGTGAAATCCACCATTGCGGTGATGTCTTGCACTCCAGGCGCGTAGAGAGGATCCGCATAGGTTCGGTGCTGCAGATAGCAGGCGAGTGTGCCGTGGTATCGCTCTGGATGGTAATAAAGACGTCGGGGGTATCCGTAGTCAATCACGATTGCGCAACCCTCACGGCAGTTTTTGAGTAACGCCCTGAGACGTGTGTCGAGCGAGAGATTCCATTCCGTTCGGTAAGGAACTGGGAAAGGTCCATATTGGGATTCCAGATTTTCGAGCATGTGCTGGGTTCCGGGCCTCACCGGTAGTGCTTGCCACGAGAGGGTCTGGCCCCTGACTTTGACTCCCCATTCAAACCACCCGGATGCTGCTTTTTCCACTAGGGCAACCGGCCAGGCATCAATGATTTCGTTTAGGATCACCAGACCAGACCACTCCTCCGCAGGAAGCTGAACCTGCCACTCAGGTGTCCGGACACCGGAATGTTGGTCTCGGGACCAGAGTGCTGCCTGTCTTTTCGTTTGGGTTGGGCTAGGTTCAATCAATAGATGCTGATCAGGCACACATTCCAAACGTAACAATTCGTGAGACATGGCGTGTGATAATCGACCGGTGCCTGGCCCAACCTCAATGAGCGTCGGGGGCAGACCCGCATGGATCAGGTCGGCTGCAACTGATGCCAGTGTCCGTGCGAAGAGTGTTGTCGATTCGGGCAGGGTCACAAAATCACCAGCTGAACCGATCGTTTCTGAAGCTGTCCGGTAATATCCGAAGCGGGTATCGTAGAGGACGAAGTCCATATAACGATCGAAATAGATCGCCCCCTGCACTGTCTCCATTTGCCGAAGGGCTTGCCGTGTCTCGGCGCATCGGTGGGCCTGTGGCTCAGTGAGTTCGGGCAGGGGGATCGCAATTTCGGTTTTCATTGGAGAAAATACTACCCAGATCCAGGGCGTCGTGCAAAAAATGCTTGCGGACGGGTTGCGGTAACTTAATGGCCGTTTCGGTTTTATGTCAGGATGCGTTATGCTAGCGTCCAATGGTTAGCATCTGGCGTATGTCGCCCGTCGTCCCTGTACCTGTTCAGACTGAAGGCCAGGTTGCCCTGATCACTGGAGCAGGGCGTCGGATTGGTGCTGCCATCGCTCGAACTCTCCACAGTGCAGAGGTGCGCATCATCCTGCATTACCACCACTCTGAAACCGAGGCACGGGAACTCGCCGACCAATTGAATAAGATCCGTCCAGACTCAGCACGAACACTAAAGGCCAATCTTCTTGAGACTGCTGAACTGAGTGACATGGCCGCGACCGCTTTGTCGTTCTGGTCTCGTCTTGACATATTGATCAATAACGCCTCCAGCTTTTATCCAACTCCACTGGCATCTCTGTCCGAGGAGGCCTGGGATGATCTAATGGGAACCAATCTCAAGGCCCCACTCTTCCTGATCCGTGCAACGGCGGATGCCCTGAAGGCACAGCACGGATCCATTGTCAATCTAGTTGATATCCACGCTCGTAAACCACTCCGCGGCCATCTCATCTACGGAGCGGCCAAAGCTGGCCTCGAAATGCTGACACGTGCCCTTGCACGTGAGCTTGCACCCGAGGTACGAGTCAATGCAGTGGCTCCGGGTACCATCTTGTGGCAGGAAAGCGGCGTCCCGGAATCCGTGCAACGTAAAATCCTCACCCGCGTGCCACTCAAGCGTATGGGATCGGTGGATGATATCGCAAAAGCGGTGCTATTCCTTGTCCGGGACGCACCCTATGTGACCGGCGCAGTGATTCCTGTTGACGGAGGACGGAGCATCGGCAGTTGATTCGGGATCGGCCTCGCGTTCGATGATGACCCCAACCCGATCCGCACCACGAACTGCACCGGGCTTTTCGAGTACCACCTGTACGGCCTGTACCGGATATTCGGTGAGGACGAGAGCCGCCACGGCTTCCGCCACGGTTTCTATCAGGGCAAAGGAGCGATTGTGGATCATTGCCTGGATGCGCTCGGCAACGGAGCGATAGTCAACCGTCTCTTCGATCCTCCCACTCCGAGCTGAAACTGAGAGTTTGATTGTCATCTCAAGATGGAGAACGAGTCGTTGGCGCAGGGGTTTTTCGTAGGCATGGATACCAATCTGGGTTTCCAGGCAAAGCCCGTGGATAAATACTCGGTCAGGCATGGATCTGCCTCACCCCAAGGCATCGACGGGGTGGCCTGACAGACTCGAGCGGCCAGCGTGTCCGGACGTGCTCGTCGGTTGTTGTTTGTTCGCCAGCCAGCCATCGGAGCCAAGCGACATGAGCAACCATGGCTGCATTATCGGTGCAGAACTCAAGGGGAGGGAAATACACACGGACCCCGGTGCCTTGGGAGCGCCGGTCAAGTGAGCTGCGGAGCCGTTGGTTGGCACTGACTCCTCCCGCGACGACCAACTTTGATGCACCGGTCTTCTCGAGAGCCCGCCAAGATTTTTCGACCAAAACCTCGGTAATGGCGGTCTCGAAGGCTGCGGCGAGGTCAGCACGATCCTGACTGGTCGGATCCTCAATTTGGCGGAGTGCGTAAAGGACCGCCGTCTTGAGACCGCTAAAACTCATCTCGCAGCCAGGTTGGGAGAGCATCGGGCGTGGTAACCGGAAACGAGTGAGGCATCCCGTCTCGGCTAATCTGGCCAGCGCAGGCCCTCCAGGGTAGGGCAGTCCAAGCAATTGGGCAACCTTGTCGAACGCTTCCCCTGCCGCATCATCACGGGTTGCCCCGAGAAGCGCATAGCGACCCAATCCATCCACCTGGACAAGCTCCGTATGACCTCCCGAAACCAGAAGTGCTACAAACGGCGGCTCGGGTGGATCTGATCCAAGCCCGGCGGAGAAGAGGTGGGCTTCGAGATGATGAATACCAATCAGGGGGATCCCCAAGGCAAACGCCAAACCACGGCCGAAGGCCTGACCGACATGCAGGGCGCCCGGGAGTCCAGGACCTTGGGTGACTGCCAGAGCCGAGAGATCACCCGTGGATAAGCCCGCCTGTTCGAGCAGGCTCTCCACGAGGGGCAAGAGGTATCGGCCGTGGTCCCTGGAAGCCAACTCCGGAACCACTCCACCATAACGGGCGTGAACGGCCACTTGGCTGTGCACGAGGTGACCTTTGAGCCCATCACTGCCATAAAGCGCAACAGCGGTTTCGTCGCAGGACGTTTCTAGGGCTAGAAGGTACACGGGGGTCTTGGCTTCGTGGATATTCTCGGGTAAAATACCACGTTCACCTTGAGACAGTGCCAACGAGGAGAAACCCCAAACCCCATGCCGACCATCCGCGTCAAAGAAAACGAGCATTTCGACGCCGCTCTGCGGCGTTTCAAACGAGCCTGTGAAAAGGCCGGAATTCTCTCAGAACTCCGGCGGCGGGAGTTTTACGAGAAACCAACCCAAGAACGCAAGCGGCGTCGTGCGGCTGCCGTCAAGCGTTACATCAAGAAAAATGCCCGCGATAGTGTTCGGGCCCTTCGCGCACACTAAATCCAGGCATGCCCATCACGTCTCAGCTGACCGACGATATCAAAAAGGCGCTGAAGTCTCGGGATACTATCCGCCTCGATACACTTCGCTATGCCTTGGCAGCCATCCGCCGTCGCGAGGTCGACGAACGGAGGAGCCTAGAGGATGCCGAAGTGATCCAAGTCCTGACCAAGCTTGTCCATCAGCATGAAGAATCGGCGGCGGCTTTTCGCAAGGCCGGCCGTGAACGGGAAACTCAGGCCGCAGAAGAGGAAATCCGGGTGGTCTCTACCTACCTCCCTCCCCGGCTGGAGGGAGCCGAACTTCTGGCCGTGATTGACCGAGTCATCACTGAAACCCATGCGCAAAAGCCCCAAGACATCGGCCGCGTGATGGGCCGGCTCAAAGTGGAGCTTGCCGGCCGAGCAGATCTGGCCCAGGTCAGTGCCAAGGTCAAAGCCCGGCTGACTGGCTAGCCTTCTCCAACATCGACTTCAGGGAATGAATCCGGGACGCATCCCTCAAGCTTTCATTGATGATCTGCTGGCGCGGATTGATCTCGTTGCACTTGTGGGTGAACGGGTTACGCTCAAGAAAACCGGCCGTGATTTCACGGGCCGCTGTCCGTTCCACGAGGAACGGACGCCGTCCTTCACAGTCAGCCCGGGAAAGCAGTTTTATCACTGCTTTGGTTGTGGTGCACATGGAAGTGCGATCGGATTCCTTATGGCCTATGACCGCTCAAGTTTTCCGGAAGCAGTCGAGGCGCTCGCTGCCCGCCTAGGCCTCGAAATACCAGATCGCAATGCGGCGGATACGGATCCCCACCGTTCGGCTGCACTATCTTTGACCGAAGAGGTAGCCCGCGAGTATGAAGCCGCACTTGCCACCTCAGGTAACGCCCGTCGCTATCTCAACGAGCGCGGAGTTCGCCCGGAAACAGCCCGGCGGTTCCGCCTAGGATACGCCCCCCCGGGTTCCTCACTTTTCAATCGCTGGAAAACCGACGTCGAGCGGACCCGCCTTCTCAAACTCCTTGGCCTGATATCCGAGCGTGGAGACCGGTTCCGCAACCGGCTCATGTTCCCGATCCGGAACTTGCGCGGTGAAGTCATTGGCTTCGGAGGCCGCACACTGGGCGAAGAAACCCCGAAGTACCTGAACACGCCGGAATCCCTCCTTTTCCACAAAGGGCGGGAACTTTACGGATGGTATGAAGCCCGTCAAAAACCAGACCGCCCCGACCGGCTGATTCTGGTCGAGGGATATCTGGATGCCATAACCTTGTCGCAGGCTGGTTTTCCTGAAACAGTGGCTACTCTGGGGACTTCGCTCACAACCGACCAACTGCAAAAAATGGTTCGCCATACTCCGGAAATCGTCTTCTGCTTTGACGGGGACACCGCGGGTCGGCGTGCCTCGTACCGGACCCTCGAACTCGTCCTACCCCTGGCCCGTGCTGGACGTCGTTTCAGGTTTGTCGGGCTTCCGGCGAACCAGGATCCCGACAGTTTTATCCGGGAGGCGGGTACGGATGGGTTCCATGTGCGTCTTGAACGGGGGCACCAACTGTCGGAATCGGTGCGATATGCGCTCGAGAAGCGCTTCGCGGGGAGTGGAGTTGAAACTCGTGCCAGTTTGGCGGCAGAAACCCAGCGGCTTCTTCTGCTAATCGAAGATCCTGTCTATCGTGAACTGTTACGGGAAGAACTTGCCCGTTACTTCAAACTGGATCAAGTACTTCCTCGGCCAGCTGCGAAAGTGCGGTCGGAGAGCAAGCCCCAGAAACCGGACTCACGGGTCCCAGTTGGACGTGGTGGGATTGTGCGACAGCTGTTCCTGCATCTCTTGCACCAACCCGACCTCATTGCCCTACTGCCTGCTGAGGCTGAACTTGACGAAATAGACCTGCCCGGTCTTGAACACGTGAAAAACCTCCAAACGGCCTCTAAAAGTCACGAAAATCTCACGACTGGCCGGTTGCTTGAAATTTTCCGGGACAGCCCAACCGGTACCCTCATAGAAAGGCTTTTGGGGCAAGGCCCTCTCCTTGATGCCGAGGCCAATCGGACCGAAACACTGGGACTGATCGCCAGGATCCGGGCACAAGCCACAACCCAGAAGCGCTTGAAGGCCCTCCTCGACCTGTCACGGACGAGAACACTCTCAAGCGAAGAAAAAAAGGAAATTCAGTTACTTGAGTCGAATCTGAAGGTTTCCTAGCCGTTATTTTGATTGGGCGTGGGGCCATGGGTCAGTCGAACCGGATGGATGGGTTATAATTAGCAGTTCCACCCGGCCTCCGGGTTAGCCATCTCAACCTTCAGGTATCCCCGCCCATGAGTGAGAGTGAAGACCGGAATATCCAACTCCGCCAGCTCATCGCCAAAGGCAAGGAGCAGGGCTATCTGACCTACAGCGAGGTCAACGATTTCCTTCCCCGGGATATTGTCGACGCTGAACAACTCGATGAAATTATTTCGGTTATCAATGATATGGGAATCATGGTCCATGATTCCCCCCCTGACGCAGCTCTTGAACTCCTTCTCCTATCTGACCATCAGGTCAACGAGGACGACGAGGCCATGGAAGAGGCGGCAGCCGCGTTGGCATCGGTCGATTCAGCGTATGGCCGAACCACTGATCCCGTTCGCATGTACATGCGTGAGATGGGCCAAGTCGATCTCCTGACCCGCGAAGGGGAGATCGGGATTGCGAAACGCATTGAGGAAGGCCTGAACCAGAAATACGCGGCCCTCGCTAAATTTCCCGGGGCCATCAGCCGCTTCATCGAGGAATACCGGCAAGTCGAGGCAAACCAGATCAAACTCGGAGAGCTGATCCAGGGGTTCCGGGATCCCGTGAGTGGGGCCCCCCTGTCCGACGATCATGCGGAACCCATTCCGCTTATGGAGATCGGTATTGAACCTGCCGGTCCCAGTGATGAGACGGATGAGGAAGACCTGGATCCGGGTGTCTCAGAAGATGACCTTCCGGTCCTCGGCCCCAACCCCGAGCTTGCAGCCGAAATGGTCCGCCGAATCGAGAAGGCCCACCTCCGATCCTCGCGCGCCCTGGCCAAAAAGCGCGACGAACGCTCGCTGCGGACACTCGCCCAAACCGCACTCGAACTACAGCGTTTGCGACTCACTCCCAGAACCATGGATATTTTGACACGCAGTCTCAGGGAAACCATCAATACAATCCGTCAAATTGAACGGGAGATCATGCGATTTTGTGTCGACCAGGCAGGAATGCCCAAGCGGGATTTTATAAAGACATTCCCGCAGCGCGAAACCGCGCTCAACTGGATCGATCCCCACATTCGCGCCAAGCGTAAATGGTCGACGGCACTGCGAGTGGTCCGCCCGGAAGTCCACAAACTGCAAGAACAGCTGATCACACTGGAAGAGACCTATCACCTCAAGATTGCTGATATCAAGGAGATTTATCGGCAGATGATGATGGGAGAAACCAAAGCCAGACGGGCCAAAAAGGAAATGGTAGAGGCCAACCTGCGCCTCGTGATTTCAATCGCAAAGAAGTACACGAACCGAGGACTCCAGTTCTTGGATCTGATCCAGGAAGGCAATATCGGACTGATGAAGGCTGTCGACAAATTCGAGTATCGACGCGGGTATAAATTCTCGACCTACGCGACTTGGTGGATCCGTCAGGCCATCACACGGTCCATCGCGGACCAGGCCCGGACCATCCGTATCCCAGTTCACATGATTGAGACGATCAACAAACTCAACCGGATATCCCGTCAGTTACTTCAGGAAAAAGGTCGCGAACCTACTCCGGAAGAATTGGCCAAACGTATGGATATGCCGGAGGACAAGGTTCGAAAAGTGATGCGAATTGCCAAGGAACCAATCTCCATGGAAACCCCGGTAAGTGACGACGAGGACTCCCACCTGGGGGATTTCATTGAGGATGTCAATATGCCTGCTCCGATCGAACAGGCAACAACGGACAGTCTCCGCAACACGACCCACTCCGTGCTGGCGACCCTCACACCGCGCGAAGCCAAGGTACTCAGGATGCGCTTCGGAATTGATATGAATACCGACCATACACTTGAGGAAGTGGGGCGGCAGTTCGACGTCACACGCGAGCGGATCCGGCAGATTGAAGCCAAGGCTCTCAGGAAACTCAGGCACCCCTCTCGGGCATCGCGCCTGAAAAGCTTCATCGAAGAGTTTTGAGGCTGACCTGACCGATTCAGTTGCCCAGAGCGTGCCTAACGAACCCTGATCAGTGGACGGGAATCCTCTTCCCCGAGCCGGGTGTTGCCCGGCCTGGCTCTCTTGCTATACGGGAGGGGGCCGTCCTCTTCCCAGGTATGGCGGTCAAACCCAGCGACCTCCTGATGGAAGCGATTCTTGCGATCCTGGCACAAGCTCCGTTCCGTTGCATGAAGACCCCGGGGGGGCGGCGCATGTCGGTTGCCATGAGCAACTGCGGAACAACCGGGTGGATCAGCGACCGAAGGGGCTACCGGTATACAGACCGAGATCCCCTGACGGGCAAGGCATGGCCACCTCTACCGGATAGCTTCCGAGATCTGGCTGGCGCGGCCGCTCATCGTGCTGGTTTCCAGGGCTTTTGCCCCGATGTCTGTCTCATTAATGGCTACAAACCAGGGAGCAGCCTTTCTCTCCATCAGGATCGTGATGAGAAGGATGGATCCGCACCGATCGTTTCAGTCTCACTCGGACTGCCCGCGTCCTTCCTCTTCGGAGGTCTACAAAGAAATGATCCGGTGATGCGCATTCCCCTCTACCATGGGGATGTTTTGGTTTGGGGAGGTCCCTTTCGGTATGCATTTCACGGCATCGCACGACTGGCTTCTGGTCACCATCCCCTGACCGGCCCCATGCGCATCAACCTGACCTTCCGAAAGGCACTCTGACGGCGAGCCGGAACACCACTTCGAATGATCTCCCGGAAGGGTGGGGTCTGCCCCGGGTTCAGTTGTATCTCCAAACTAAAACATGAAACCGGTTTCAAAAAGGACCCGGGCCTGATTCGTACTGTCTCCGTGAGGGCCAAAAATGTTGCCCGATACCCCATCAAGAACGTTCACAAAGGAAAATTCGGCTCGGGCAAAAAACCCCCTATCCTGCCAAGTGGGCGTGAGAGTCAGGGACCAAGCCCTGCTCCCAGGACCATACAGGAGATTCGCGGCTCCATCGCGGACATTCCCGGTGCTGGCGATGTATTCGACACGGGCGGCCAAAGAAAAACAGGGAGCAATCCGGTTGCTCGCAAGCAAGGCAATACCCCGGGTTGCGGTTCCCCGGCTGACACCGATCGATAGATTCCTTGGGACAAACGTGTACTGGAAATAAGGCTGGATAACCCATGATCTCGAGCTATACGTATAGACCACGCTATAGAGGTCGCTATTGTTCTGATCCAACGGAGTCGCCGGACTGGAATAAACCGTCTGTCCGACATGACCCATCGCGACAAAACTCAGGCTACTCGCCGGATTGATGGTGTAGGAAAGCTCGCCCGAGATCCAATTGTATCGGTTCGAATAAAACCCATCGCCCCATTGTAGCGACGCGGCAAAGGATCCCACACTATAGTTGAGCTGGACTCCGCGTTCGATCGCGTTCTCTTGGTTCCAGAGCAGGCCGCGCTCAATATTCATGTTTTCAAAAGTAAAGGTGTATTCGGCGCCAATCAACGTCGGCAGCTTCCCGGCTTGAATCGAGAAATTCCGAGAAGGAACGATCTTCAGGAAGGCCTGTGGAAGAGCGCCGTAATACTCGCTGACCGTATTTCCAGTGGAGAGAGAGGGTGTCCCAAGTGTAGGTAAATTGTACGCGCCCGCCTGAAGGAAGAACTGGACCCAGCCATGAGTCTTCTGGATAAAAATCTGAGCGTTACTGATATCGGCACGAAATGACCGATCCCCCCGAACCGTATGGTTCTGCCATACCCCGAAACCGCTCATGACGCCCGTGATATCGAGCTGACCAAGCGGACCCGCACGAAAATGGATTGGGGCCAGTGAAGTCAAGGGACCACTCATCGGTGGCATAGGCAACGGGCTTGCCTGGGAGTAACGCGGAAGCCAAAGCAGGTTGCCAATTAGCAAAACGGGCAGGAGCTTGTACCAACCGGAGCAACGCTTGAGCCTGCTGATGGGTGTAGCCATGGATTCCCTTAGGGCAACCCGGACATCTGGGGATCCTCTTGTCGGATTTTTAGTGAACCGGCCCTTGATGATGGTTGAGGGCCCGGCGCTTTCGCTTCGCCCAATAGGGCAGCTGCCACGCTGTGGTGTACCTTGCAATAAATACGGTACAGGGCCAAGTTGAGCCGAATCACGTTCACGACCGGCTCACCGGCAATCCCACCCAAAGAGTCGACCAGAGAACTACGGATCAGCCGTCGCAGGACATTTGGGGAGACTCCACCCGTACGCGCAACACGGGGTAACTGATAGAGCGCCGCTGCAAGGCTGATATCTGGATCGAGCCCACTCCCTGAAGAAGTCACAAGATCGACGGGAATCGGCCCCTGAACCCCGGGATCTGCCTTCCGCAGCCGCCTGATACGATCTTTGACGTGGCTTACGAGCTCGGGGTTATCCGGACCTAGATTGGAGGCGCCCGAAGCTGCCGCGTTGTCAGGAAAGGATGGAGTTGCAGAAGGTCGCCCCCAGAAATAGCGCCGCCCGCGAAAATGTTGACCGATCAGTGCGGAACCCACAACCTGCCCATGGATTTTGATCAGCGAGCCGTTCGCCTGGTGGGGGAATACGGTTTGACCGATTCCGGTCATGGTCAATGGGTAGATGCACCCGGTCAGCACGGAAAGGGCAAGGAAAAGTAGCATGGAGGACTTGAAGTCTTTTAGCATGGATGGTCACCCTTCTTAGAGGAGTGTCAAAAGCACATCAATCAGCTTGATGCCGATAAATGGGGCAATGATTCCCCCAAGACCGTAGATCCAGACGTTGCGCCGGAGAATACGCTGGGCAGAGTCCGCCTTGAATTTAATTCCCTTGAGCGCCAGGGGGATCAGCAGAGGGATGATGAGGGCATTGAAAATCACTGCAGCCAATATTGCGCGCTGGGGAGAACTCAGGTCCATGATGTTGAGTGCTTCCAATTGGGGGTAAGTAGATACAAACGCAGCAGGGATAATGGCAAAGTATTTCGCCACATCATTTGCCACACTAAAGGTGGTAAGGGCACCCCGGGTCATCAGCAGCTGCTTGCCGATCTGGACGATTTCAAGTAGCTTCGTCGGGTTTGAGTCTAAATCCACCATATTGGCAGCTTCGCGAGCAGCCTGAGTTCCGCTGGCCATACATAACCCGACATCGGCTTGGGCCAGCGCTGGCGCGTCATTGGTCCCATCGCCTGTCATGGCCAGCATATAGCCCTCTCCCTGGTACTTCCGAATGCAGGACAGCTTGGTCTCCGGCTTGGCCTCGGCAAGAAAGTCATCCACACCGGCTTCTGCGGCAATGGAGGCGGCCGTCAGGGGATTATCTCCGGTAATCATGATTGTACGGATTCCCATTTCACGCAACTCGGCAAAGCGCGCCTTGATGTCGCCCTTGACGATATCCTTAAGTTCAACAACGCCCAAGGTTCGTTGGTCCTCACAAACCACAAGCGGGGTAGCTCCACGGCCTGCAATTCGCTCTATCGTGGCAGCAAGGTCATC
>JAKARN010000376.1 GCA_021828425.1 Pseudomonadota bacterium
CCTGGAGGTCCTGAGCGGCTCCTCGGGAGGCGGCAGCTGGGGACGGGCCGCCACCCAGGACCTTCTGGCCCAACGCATCAAGATCCGCTCCCTGAACTACATGCGGGGCCGGACCTTCCTCAACCGCTACGTCATCATCGACGAGGCCCAGAACCTCACACCCAAGCAGATGCGGGCGCTCATCACCCGGGCCGGACCCCACAGCAAGATCATTTGTGTCGGCAACATTGCCCAGATCGACACCCCCTATCTCACCGAGATCACCTCCGGCCTCACCTACGTGGTCGACCGCTTCAAGAGCTGGCCGTATTCGGGACACATCACCCTGTCCCGTGGCGAACGGTCGCGTCTTGCCGATTTCGCGAGCCAGTCGCTCTGAGCCGGAGGGTTCCTGCCCCCCATTCTGCAAACGGGAGCCTGTGTTACCATAAAAGTGGACGTAACGAAACAATTTCGACCATGCGATGTTCCCGGGGAGCCCGGCCAGCCGGTCCCCGATCAATGACCCAACAATTCGCCTTCGCAGGAGCGACGAACATGCTGACGATGAAACGTCTGTCCGCCCAGAAAACCGCCCGGAGTCTCTCCCTCTTTGCCCTGCTGGCAGCAGCCGGGCTGGGGGTTCTCTCCTCCCCGGCATGGGGTTCCGGATTTGCCCTGAACGAATCCAGCGCCCGTGAAATGGGGAAGGCCTATGCCGGCAGCGCCGCGTACCCGGATGGTGCCACCGCGGTCTACTTCAATCCGGCCCTTCTGACCCTCCTCAAAAAGCCGACCCTCAACCTGACCGCAACCCTTATCAAGCTGAATGGAGAGTTCACCCCCACCTCGGCCGTCGATGCCATCGGGGAACCCCTGTCCGGAAACAATGGAGGCAATGCCGGCCGCAAACTCAACTTTGTCCCTTCGGGATTTTTTGCCGCGCCCATCAACCACCATTGGTCCTGGGGCATCGGCATCTATGTCCCCTTCGGACTCAGCACCGATTACAACGCCTCGTCGATCCTCCGCTACGAGGCCATCTACACCTCCCTGGATGTCATCAACGTCAACCCGTCCTTGGCCTACCGCCTGTCTCCCCACTTCTCCATCGGCCTCGGGCTGGATCTCTCCAAAGCCTATGCCAAGTTCACGAACGCGGTCGATGCCGGAGCCGTCTGTTTCTCCAAACTGGGACCGTTGAACTGCGAGAGCCTGGGTCTCACCCCCCAGTCACACGACATCTTTTCGGAGGTGCAGGGAAGCGACACGGCCTTTGGCTGGAACATCGGCTTCCTCTGGCATGACTCGGGAACGCGGATCGGCCTCGCCTACCGGAGCCGGATCACCCACAATCTCGTCGGGACCGCCACCTTCAACAACGTACCGGCCCTCTTTGAGCAAAGTGCCATCTTCTCCCCGACCGATGCCAGTGCCAACCTCGAGACGCCGGACACGGCCACCCTGAGTTTCAACCAGCAGTTGACCCATGCCTGGTCGATCGGGGCCACCGCCAGCTACACCCGCTGGGACTCCTTCCAGCAGATCCAGATCCTCTTTGCGAATCCCAACCAGCCCACAGCCACCACACCCGAGAACTACCACAACACCTGGTACGGCAGTGTGGGAACCAGCTGGCACTACAACGCCCATTGGACCTTCCGGGGCGGTCTTGGCTGGGATCAGAGTCCGGTTCCCAACTCGACCCGGAACGCCCGCCTGCCCGACGGCAACCGGGATTGGCTGTCTTTGGGCTTCACCTACCAGGTCAACCCGGCCACCCAGCTGTCGTTTGGTTATGCGCACCTGTTCCTGAGCAGCCATATCCCCATGAACAACATCAGTCCATCGGGTGACCAGGTGGTCGGGACCTGGAACCTGGATGCCAATCTCTACGCCTTGGAGTTCGGCTACCAGTTCTGATCCGGGAAATTGGCGGCCCGCGAGGATTTCGCGGACGCCGGGGCCGGTTCTGCGGAACCGGGTTTTAAATGTCCAAACGCCCACCGGCGATCGGTGGGGGATTTGCTTGCACCCGAGCCTCACCCGACCGGAGGCCAAGACCGATCATGCCTGTCTCCCGATCCCCATGTGATGAAACGCCCTCTCTGCCACACGAAGGACCCGCCTGGGTCAGGTCCCCCCTCCGCGCCTGGGGACATCGCCTGGCGCTTTCCACCGCAACCTGCGGCCTCGCCCTCACACTGGGTGCCTGCGCGAGCCTCTCCGGGCACGGGCCGGGACCCTTCCATGACATCAACCGCGCCAACTTCGCCCTGAACGAAGCGGTGGACCGGGCAGTCCTCCGGCCGGCCGCCCATGCCTATGTGGCGGTCGTGCCCCATCCGGTCCGGATCGGCATTCACAACGTCTTTTCGAACCTGGCGGACCCGATGGTGGCCGTGAACGAGTTCCTGGAAGGCCGCCCCCGGCAGGGATTCGAGGAAAGCGGCCGCTTCCTCGCCAACACCACGTTCGGGGTCTTGGGCCTTTTCAACGTGGCCTCCGCCCTGGGCCTCTCGCGCCACCATGCAGACTTCGGACTGACCCTGGCGCACTGGGGAATCCCGCGGGGACCATATCTCTACCTGCCCCTTTTTGGCCCGAGCAGCCTGCGCAGCCTCACCGGCCGCATCGTCGACAGCTACCTCGGAAACC
>JAKARN010000377.1 GCA_021828425.1 Pseudomonadota bacterium
GCCCATGATCCAGGGGATGCCGGGGGTGGGTGAGGCCCAAATCGTTCCGGCCGGGACCGGGCCCAGCGGAAACAGCTTTGTCTTGAGGGCCTGGCTCAATCCAAACCGCATGGCGGCGCTCGGCATTTCGCCAGCCATGGTTTCAGCCGCCCTCGCGGCAAACAATTTCATCAGTACGGTCGGACGGACCAAGTCCGGCGGGGTCGCGCAGACCATCAGCGCGGAGACCTCGCTCAATAACGTGAACGCCTTCAAGCGACTGGTCGTGGCGCGGGTCGGCAACACGCTGATCCACCTGTCCGATGTAGCCCGGGTGACCCTCGGTGCCCAGAACTACAACCAGGCGGTTTACTACAACGGCACACCGGCTGTTTTCATCGGGGTCTTTCCAACTCCCGGTGCCAACAGCCTGACGGTCGCCCACGGGGTTCACTTGGCTTTCGCCCGCATGCAACGGAACCTGCCGCCCGGGATTCACATGGCCATACCGTATGACGGCAGCCGTTTCATCGTCGAGTCGATCCACGAGGTCATGATCACGATTGCCATCACCCTGGCCATCGTGGTGGTGGTGATCTTCCTGTTCCTGGGATCACTCCGTTCGCTGACCATCCCCGCAGTGGCCATCCCGCTATCGGTCATCGGGGCCGGGATCTTCATGTCGATTGCAGGCTATTCGGTCAACCTCTTGACCCTGCTGGCCGTCGTCCTGGCCATTGGCCTTGTGGTGGATGATGCCATCATTGTCGTGGAAAATATCCATCGGCTCATGGAGTCCGGGCAGTCATCACGGGATGCCGCCATTCACGGTGCGAGGGAACTGGCGGCCCCGATCATCGTCATGGCCACGACGCTGGCGGCCGTGTTTGCACCCATCGGGTTGACCGGTGGACTCACGGGCACCCTGTTTTCCCAGTTTGCCTTTACGCTGGTTTTTGCGGTGGCGGTCTCAGCCCTGGTGGCCCTCACTCTGTCACCGGTCCTGTCTTCCAAGGTCCTGCGTCCGGCCAAAAGCCATGGATTCGCCCACTGGACGGATGCCAGCTTCGAGCGAATCCGGAAGGCCTATGTCCGGTCCCTGGAAACCGTGATCGGGAACCGGACGGCCCTGCTTCTCGTGATCCTCGCCATCTTGATCGCGATTCCCGTCTTTTTCCTGAATATTCCCTCCGAGTTGGCCCCGACAGAAGACCAGGGCCTGCTTCTGGTCTCGGCGACCGCGCCGCCGACTGCAACCCTCAGGTACCTCGATCACTATGCGGCCCAGATCCGTTCCGTCTTCCGGTCGTTCCCTGAGACCAAGCAGATTTTCCAGATCAATGGCGTTTCCCTGACCGGAGGTGCCGGCAACAACTCCAGCATCAACGGCATGAAGCTGGTCAGCTGGAGGAACCGCTCCAAGACGCAGATGCAGCTCTTGGCCCCCTTGCAGGCAAAACTCAACCAGCTGACCGGGGTCCAGGCGGCAGCCTTCCAGAAACCCACTCTGCCCGGTTCGCCCACCGGTTTCCCGGTCCAGTTCGTGTTGACCACGAGCGGTTCCTACCTCACGCTGGACCATCTGGCCTCGGAAATGATCGGCCGGGCCATGCAAAGCCATGAGTTCCTGTTCCTGACCAAGGATCTCCGCTACGACAACCCGCAAGTCCGGCTGAAAATCCACCGCAACCTCGCGGCCAGCCTGGGGATTACCATGGCGGAACTGAGCGACAACCTGAGCCCGCTGCTCAGCGGCAACTATATCAACCGTTTTGACCTGAATGGACGGAGCTACAAGGTGATCCCCCAGGTGCCGGATCGCTATCGCGCGTATCCACAGATGCTGGGGCGCTACTACATCCCCACGGGAACAGGCGCGTTGATCCCCTTGTCGACCCTGGTTTCGGCGCATGCGGTGACCCAGCCGGAATTCCTGCCGCAGTTCCAGCAGCTGAACTCGGCGACCGTGGAAGGGGTCATGGCGCCGGGAGTGACCCTGGGCCAGGCCTTGTCCTATCTTCGTGG
This sequence comes from Pseudomonadota bacterium, assembly GCA_021828425.1. Next base: position 2,005 of record JAKARN010000377.1, read on the forward strand.
CCTGGCCCGCCAGATCCTGCCCCGTGGCTTCAGCTACGGTTATGCCGGACTCTCCCGCCAGTTCATGCAACAAGGCAATACCTTTCTCATCACCTTTCTTCTGGCTGTGATCCTGGTCTATCTCCTCCTGGCCATGCAGTTTGAAAGCTTCCGGGATCCCCTCATTGTCATGATCACCGTGCCCATGGCGATCTCGGGTGCACTGGTCTTCATGTACTACGGAGCAGCCACGATCAACATCTATACGGAAGTGGGACTCGTCACCTTGATCGGACTGATCACAAAACAGGGCATCCTGATTGTCCAATTCGCCAACACGATCCAGGAAAACGAGGGTCTGGACCGCATCCGGGCCGTTGTCGAGGCATCGAGCATCCGCTTGCGCCCGATTCTCATGACCACCGGTGCGATGGTCTTTGGGGCAGTGCCGCTGATCCTTGCGGTGGGTCCGGGAGCGGTCAGCCGTTTCGACATGGGACTGGTCATCGCGGCCGGTCTCGCCATCGGAGCCTTGTTCTCGCTCTATGTGGTGCCTGTGTTCTATTCCTACCTCGCAACAGTGAAATCCCGGTCCACGGGCTGAGCCGTTTTATGGAGGGGGAAACTGCCCGTCCCGGTAGTTAAGATC
>JAKARN010000378.1 GCA_021828425.1 Pseudomonadota bacterium
CGATCTCGAGAACAGCGAGCCCCATGGCGGCATCCCGCCCCCAAACGGTCCAGAACAGCCACGGCGGGGTTGCACCCGTGAGCATCAATGCGGCAAAGACCGAAAAAACGAGCAGCTTGTCGGCGAGTGGATCCAGGAAGGCACCGGTCGCCGACTGCCAGGAATAGCGTTTGGCCAAAAAACCATCCAGGGCATCGGTGAAGGCGGCGAGAGAAAAAATCCCGAGACTCCACCACAGCCGTCCCTCCAAGAGGAGGACAAACAAGGGAAGCGCGGCCACGAGGCGGGCCGTGGACAACAGGTTGGGCCAGAAGGACGGTTGCAGGCGCATGAGCTGCACGAGGTTTAGGACTGGAGAGCAAAAACCAACCGGTGCCCGGGCTCCGGCTTGAGGAACAGTCCCGGGCCGGCAAGTGTCATCAGTCGTTCCAGGTGAGTCCGGTCAATCCGCGAGACCAGGGTCAAAACAAGCGATTGGGGCGCCAGTTCCAAAAGACGCGGTTGGCTCACGCCTGGGAGATGATGAATGAAATGTTCGATCCGGCTGACCTGACGAAGCGTGAGGTGGCCCCGGATCCGGATGGAGAGAGGGACGGGCTGATGGCTGGCAAACACGGCGTAGCGCGATGCCAGGATCGAATCCAGGTAGTCCAGGGCGGACTGCAGCACGCTCCAGCGGTGCAGATGGGCGTGCACGGACTGCCAATCGAGGGTGAAGCGGCCCATTTGAACGGCAAAACTCCCCATCCACCCGCGGGCTGCATTTCCCCGGAGACGACCCACCCATAACGCCTCGGCGTGGTAGGGCCGGGAGACCTGATGCAGGAGGGGCCAGGCGGGCGGGAAGAGGTTGGGGGGGGCAACTGCGCTGCGCTCCTTGAGGTCCATGATGGGCAAGAAAGCCGGCAACGCCAGACGGATGAGGGCTCGGTCCAGGTGCCGGCGCAAAGAGGAAGAAGAGGACGCCGAAAGGATTTCCCCGGAGGATGAGCCCGGATCCAGCCAGATCAGAAGACGGGGTCTCAAGTCTCCCCAGAACGGTAGATGGGCCCCGAGAACCGCCCGTTCAACGGCCCGGTGCGCGAAACGGATCCAGAGCCTGAAGGGGAGACGGGATGGGGTTCCGGTTCGTCCGCCGCCTTGGGCGTCTGCCTTTTTATAGCCATATTCGGCAACCCACTGACCGGACTCGGCAATCAGCGCACTGACGGTCCCCCGGGCGGCAAGATCGGGATCACCGGTAATCCGGTCAAGGAGAATCCCGGCTGCCCGCTGGACATCGGCAGCCGGCAGCCTCGCGGCCAGGTGGGAGACCGGCAGATCGACCCGGAAGACATGCCGGACGACCGTGGCCTCGGCCGGCTGGGACATCCCCAGGAGAAGCCCGGTCAGGAGGAGGACGACCTTCGGCCCAACGGCTCCCCCGGCCCCGTGCAAGCGCCGGAACAGGCAAGGCGCATGACCACCCATGAACAAATCCACCCTCACGCAAGGATGTTTACGATAACATAACCCATCGGGTTCCCCGCCTCCTCCCATGCCGCCCAAACCACCGCTGACCTATCGCGATTCCGGGGTGGACATCGAGTCCGCCGAAAACTTGATCGACCGAATCCGCCCGCAGGCGGAACGCACGCATCGTCCCGAGGTCCTGGCTGGAATCGGCGGTTTCGGAGCCCTCATCCAGGTTCCGCTCGACCGTTTTACCCATCCGGTCCTGGTTGCGGGAACCGATGGCATCGGGACCAAACTCCTCTTGGGTCTGGCCCACAACCGGCTCGAGGGACTCGGAATCGACCTGGTCGCCATGTGTGCGAACGATGTCTTGGTACACGGGGCAGAGCCCCTATTTTTTCTCGACTATTATGCGAGCGGACGAATCGACCCGGAGCAGGGCAGCCGGCTGCTGGCCGGGATCAGCGAGGGCTGCGCGCAGGCGGGCTGCGCGTTGGTCGGCGGGGAAACGGCCGAGATGCCCGGACTCTACCAAGCGCCCGACTTCGACCTCGCCGGATTCTGTGTCGGCATCGTGGAAAGGTCCCGAATCCTGGACGGCTCGCGTGTCCAGGCGGGTGACCGCCTCATCGGTCTCGCCTCCTCGGGTGTGCACTCCAATGGTTTTTCACTGGTCCGCAAGCTGCTCGAACAAGAGGGCATGCAGGGCACGGGAATGGAGGAAGACCGGCTTCTGGACCGCCTGCTCGAACCCACCCGGATCTACGTGAAGTCGATCCTTCCCCTCCTGAACCGGGTTCCCCTCCACGCCATGGCCCATATCACCGGAGGCGGCCTGATCGACAACCCGCCGCGCGTGCTTCCGCGAGGGCTCGGTGCCGTTATTGATCCCCGAACCTGGCCGGTTCCACCGGTTCTCGGGTGGATCCGTGACCACGCCCATCTTTCTCCCCGGGAGTTCTACCGGACATTCAATGCCGGCATTGGCTTTCTTCTGATCGTGCCGCCCGATGCAACACAGGAGACCCAAGCTCTCCTGACGGGAGCCGGAGAGGCCGCTTATGTGATCGGAGAGGTTGTGGAAGATCCCGGACATGGGATCCAGATCGGGTGAACCCACCCTCGCATCCGCCCCGCACCCTGGCCGTGCTGGTTTCCGGAACCGGCAGCAATCT
>JAKARN010000019.1 GCA_021828425.1 Pseudomonadota bacterium
CTTCTGCGCCGCGCACGACGTCGCCGCCGATGTCGAGGTCATTCCGATCCAGAAGGTCAACGAAGCCTACGCCCGGATGGAACGCGGAGACGTTCACTACCGCTTCGTGATCGACCTGGGATCGCTCCGGGAGGCCTCCCGATGAGTCCGGCACAGGCCCCGCTACCCGAACGGAGACTCGGCCGGCAAGGACTCCAGGTACCGGCGATCGGCCTGGGCTGCATGGGCATGAGTCAGTCCTATGGACCGGCGGATGCTCAGGAGGCCTGGGCCACGCTCGAGCGTGCGCTCGACCTTGGTTCGACCTTTTGGGATACCGCAGAGGTCTACGGACCCTACATCAACGAGCAGTTGCTCGGTCGCTTTCTCAGGGGACGGCGGGACCGGGTGATCCTGGCCACCAAGTTCGGGTTCCGGATCGAGAACGGACAGACCGTGGGTTTGGACAGCCGCCCCGCGCACATCCGGGCGGTGGTCGAGGAATCGCTGAAACGTCTCGCCACCGACCACATCGACCTCCTCTACCAGCACCGGGTGGATCCCCAGGTGCCCATCGAGGAGGTGGCTGGCACCGTGGCCGATCTCATCCGGGAGGGGCGCGTCCGCTACTTCGGGCTGTCGGAGGCGGGTGTTTCCACCCTCCGGCGCGCTCATGCCGTCTGTCCGGTCTCGGCGCTGCAGAGCGAATACTCGCTCTGGGAACGCAACCTCGAAACCGGGATCCTCCCCACCCTCCGGGAACTCGGAATCGGGCTCGTCCCCTTCGCCCCGCTGGGGCGGGGTTTTCTCACCGGCACCGCGAAACGGGCCGAGGACTACCCGGAAGACGACTTCCGCCGCGGAGATCCCCGGTTTTCAGCTGAACATTACGAGGCCAATGTCCGGGCCACCGCGCTCATCCGCGAGGTGGCCAAGGCCCGGGCCGTCACCCCGGCCCAGGTGGCCCTCGCCTGGATCCTGCACCAGGGGCCCGATCTCGTGCCGATCCCGGGTACCAAGAGGCGCCGGTACCTCGAGGAAAACGTGGCTGCAGCCGCTCTCCGGCTTGGTCCGGCCGAGCTCGGAAACCTGGGCCGCGCACTCGCGCCCGGCTCGATTTCCGGTCCGCGCTACCGGCCGGAGCTCATGAAGTCGATCGACCGCTGATCCCCGCCGGCAGGCTTCCGGCGTTTCCCCGTCCTGCCGGGACCGGCCATCCGGACAGGTTCCCCGTTCCGGAGGGTCCAGCGCGAAAGGACCCGGCCTCCCGCCACGAGATCGAATTCCAAGACTCCCCGGGGAGAGGGAAGTTCCCCGAAGATCTTCCGCAGGGCCCGATGCGAGATGTCGAGGACCAGGCCGGACCGGAGTGGCCATGGTCTCTTGGACATGACGTCCAGGTGATGGGCATTGGTCGTGCAGTGGAGCGGGAGTCCGTTCGTGATATGGCTGCCCGTAGTCGGAAGGAAGTGGCAGACGAGCTGGTTCCGTTTCCGGGGGTTGCTCGACCAGGGTTTGTCGAAAGCCCCCTTCAGGATCTCGAGGGCAACCGGGACGGGGATCTCCTCGTGGATTCCCAGGAGATGGCCCAGCCGCCGGATCCAGGGTGCGGGATGTGCGGGCAGGGCGACGCGCGCGGGAAGCCGGATGACCATCCCCGGACCGGCGGGTGCCGGTCGGGCGACCGCACCCGGAGTCCCAAGGAGGGTTCCCGCAAGGACCCCCCCCAAGACGAGGCCCGGGGCGCGTGCCCACCGCCCGCCGGGGAGGCGGTGGCCGGGGGCACTCCCCTTCGCGTCAGTGGACCCGCATCCCGATCTCGGTTCCGATGAATCCCCAGTTGTCAGCCGCATGGCGGATCTCCTTGTCGGTGGGCATGTAGATGTGGCTCGTCGCGTGGGCCACATGGAGCAGGATCGGGTTGTTGCATCCCTGGTCGTACTGCATCTGGGCGGCGAACTTGTAGGAATTGCTCGGCACGACCCGGTCGTCGTCGGTCGAAGTCGTGATGATCGTGGGCGGATAGCAGACCCCTTTCTTCAGGTTCTGGAGGGGGGAGTAGGCGTACAGCCAGCGGAAGTCCTTCTTTTGGGAGGAGGTGCCGTACTCCGGGATCCAGTACTCCCCGCCCGAGAACTTCTGGAAGCGCAGCATGTCGAGCACGCCGTGTCCGATGTAGACCGCACCGAAGAGATGCGGATTTTGGGTCACGCTGGCACCGGTCAAAAGTCCACCGTTCGAGTAGCCCATGATGCCCAAGTGGGGCGTATCCGTGAAATGGTTCCGGATCAGCCAACGGGCCGCATTGGCGAAATCATTGAAGACATTCTGCTTGTTGCCGAGCATGCCGGCTTCATGCCAGGCCTGGCCGTAGACGCCGCCGCCCCGCAGGTTAGCCATGGCGTAGATTCCACCCATGCGGATCCAGGTGGCCACGGACGGGCTGAAATGCGGTGTCAGCGTGATATCGAAGCCCCCATAGCCATAAAGGATCGTGGGCGTATGGCCATCGAGCCGGATTCCCTTCCGGTAAACAAGGAACATGGGGACTTTGACTCCGCCCGTGGACGGATAGAAGATCTGGCTCACCACATAATGAGCCGGGTCGAAGCGGACGCGGGGCTTGAAAAAGACGGAGGCTCGCGCTTCGGGCACGTTGAAACGGGCGATCTCCCCCGGACGGAGAAAGGAGGTGAACGCATAGTAGACGTCCGGCGAATGGGCGCGGGCCGAGATCCCGCCCACCGTGCCCATCGCATCCGGCAACGGAATGGCCCGGACCCAGAACCCGTGGAGGTTGTAGAGGGCAAGGCGGCTTTTGGCCACGACCATGCGATGGATGAGGAGACGCCCGTCGGCCAGGTGGGCCGAGACCAGAACCGAGCGCGCCTCATCCGGGATGACGGTCCGCCAGTGCGCCGGGGCAGGCTGCTTGAGGTTGACGGCAATGACCCGGCCCATCGGCGCATCCTGGTCGGTCTGGACAAAAACCGTCCCGCCGCGGGTGCCGACCGGGGTATAGGAGGCATCATCCTTCACAAAGAGGGGATGCACCGGCGCCAGGAGATTGGGCTTCATCGGATTGCCCAGATTCATGTAATACAGTTCGTTCCGGGTGATGCGGAACTGGAAGTCGATGAAAAGATAGCGGCCGTTTTCGGAAACCGAGCCGTCGATGATCCAGTCCGGGTGGCCGGGACGGGCATAAATGACCTGATCGTCGGACTGGGGTTTCCGGATCCAGTGGTAGTAGAGCGTCTGGTCCCGCAGGCGCACGCTGATGGCGCGGCCGGGCGGCGGTTTCGGATAGCGGGAATAGAAGAAACCCCCGCTGTTCCGTGTCCAGCTCAGGCCGGAAAACTTGACCCAGCGCACGACATCCGGGAGATTCCGGCCGGTCTTGACGTCCATGACATGAACCGTCTCCCAGTCCGACCCACCGACCGAAAGCGCGTAGGCCAGATAATGCCCGTTGGGCGAGGGACTCCAGCCGGCGAGTGCGATGTCGCCGTTGGGTGAGAGCCGGTTGGGATCGAGAACGAGACGGGGTTTACCCTTGGGGCCATGTTGGACATAGACCGAAGCCTGGTTCTCAAGGCCCGAGTTCTGGTCGAAAAAGAGCCAGGGCCCGCGCTGGATCGGCGGGGTTTCCTTGGCATAGTTCCAGAGCGCCCGGAGATGCCGGTCGAAAACCCGCCTCAGGGGAAGCTTTCCGAGATAAGCATCGGTGAGCCGGTTCTCGGCCGCAATCCAGCGGGTGAGGCGCGGACTCGACAGATTCTCCATCCACCGGTAAGGAGCCGGAACACGGGTACCGAAGTAATTCGCGACCAGCCGGTCCCTGTGGGCCTTGGGATAGACGAGCGGATGGGCCAGGAGGAGGGGCGCGGCGAGCCCTCCGCAAGCGCAGAGAACGAGCAACCTGGATGGCAGACTCCGGAAGCGACTCATGGTGATTTTCTCATCGGGGATGTTTTCAATATAGCACGCCCCCGGGCGGGCTCGATCCAGGCCCGCAGGGCCTAGTCGAAGAGTTCCGCCTGGGCCAGAAGCGGGGCCAGCCGGTCTTTTTCGGAAAGCCGGGGCAGGCCCGACGGGCAGGCAGCAACGGGCCAGGCAATCCCGAGCCCGGGATCGTTCCAGCGGAGGCTCCGGTCGGAGGCCGGGTCCCAGTATTCGGTGGTCTTGTAACAGACATCCGCCGCCTCGCTCAGGACGAGAAAGCCGTGGGCGAATCCCGGCGGGATCCAGAGCTGGCGTTCCGTCTCCGCCCCGAGCTCGAAGGCGACCCAGTGCCCGAACCGGGGTGAATGCCGCCTGAGATCGACGGCCACGTCAAAGACCCGTCCGGACATCACGCGGACGAGCTTGCCCTGCGGATGGACGAGCTGGTAGTGGAGGCCCCGGAGCGTTCCTCCGGCCGAGTGCGAGTGATTGTCCTGGACGAACTCGAGATCGAGACCCGTGGCCCGGGCGAAATCCCGCCGGTTGTAGCTTTCGCAAAAGAAGCCGCGGGCATCGCCGTGACGGTCGGCCTCGATGAGGAGGACCTCGGGGAGCCTCGTCGGATGCGCCCGCATGATCAGGATCCGGCGGGTGCGGACCGGCCCGCCGGGCCGTAGTGCAGGCGGATCCAGTCCCGGTAGGCGCCGTTCACGACGTGCGTCACCCACTCGGGATGATCGAGGTACCAGCGCAGCGTTTTTTCGATCCCGCTTTCGAAGGACTCCCGGGGCTCCCACCCGAGTTCACGGCGGATTTTTCCGTTATCGATGGCGTAGCGCCGATCGTGCCCGGGCCGGTCGGGCACCCGGACGATGCCTTGGGCGTGGCTGCCCCCGGGACGGGGGCGCCATCGGTCGAGGATCCGGCAGATCAACTCCACGACTTCGCGGTTCGTCCGTTCGCCGCCCCCCCCGACGTTGTAGGTCTCCCCCTCCCGGCCCGTCTCGAGGATGCGGACCAGGGCCCGGCAATGGTCCTCGACATAAAGCCAGTCGCGGATCTGTTCCCCATCTCCGTACAGGGGGAGCGGGGAGCCCTCGAGTGCGTGGTGGATGACCAGCGGAATCAGCTTTTCCGGAAACTGGTAAGGCCCGTAGTTGTTCGAACAGTGGCTCACGAGGACCGGCAGCCCATAGGTCCGGCCATAGGCCCGGACCCAATGGTCGCTCGCCGCCTTGCTGGCCGCATAGGGGCTGTTCGGTGCCAGGGGAGAATCCTCGGTGAAGGCGGGTGCACCGGCGGAGAGCGAACCGTAGACCTCGTCGGTCGAGACATGGAGAAGGCGGAAGGCCGCCTGCTCCGGGGCCGGACGTCGGTCCCAGTCGGCCCGGATGGCCTCCAAGAGATTGAAGGTGCCCATGACATTGGCCCGAAGAAAGGCATCCGGTCCCCGGATCGAGCGGTCGACGTGGGTCTCGGCGGCAAAGTGGACAACCGCCCGCGGCCGATGCCGGGATAAAAGCGGATCCAGAAGGGCCCGGTCGTTGAGATCGCCCTTGACGAACTGGAGGCGCGGGTCCGAGGCGCGGGAGGCCAGGTTTTCGGGATTGCCGGCATAGGTCAGGGCATCGAACACGACCACGGGCTCGTCCGTCTGGTCGAGCCAGTGATGGACGAAGTTGCTGCCGATGAACCCGGCCCCCCCGGTCACAAAAATCAACGGCTCACCCTCCCCCTGCTTGCCTGAGTGTAGCCTAACGGGCCCCCGAACCCGAGACGGGCTCAGACCTCCTCGGAGGCCGGGACGGGTTGAGGCCCGACGATTGCGTGGCGTGAGACCTTGCGGTAAACCCAGACGCCCACCCACCCGAAGCCATATCCGATCAGCCCGCCGCAGATCACGTCCAGGGGGAAATGTTCGCCGTTGTAGACCCGAGAGAAGGCCACGAGGGTCGCGAGCGTGTAGAAGACAGCCCGTCGCCGGGGATACAGGAAGGACAGGGCAACGGCCAGCGCAAAGGCGGTCTCGGAGTGCCCCGACGGAAACGAGTAGGCCGTGAGGTGCCGGCCCAGGACCACGACATGCACCCGGCCCTCCTCGATCAGCCGGTGAAGTGCCACGATCGGCCGCGGGCGGTCGACCAGGCGCTTGAGGACATCCACCACGGCACCCGGGATGGCCTGGGTCAGGAAAAGCAGGAGGAAGGATTCGCGGAAGGGACGGGGATCCCAGCGGTAGAGGTAGACGACCGCGATCCAGTAGACCACCCACCCGTTGCCGAGGAAGGTGAGGGCCCGCATGTTGTCGTTCAGGGCGGAAAAATGGAAGTGATTGTTGATGAAAAGGAAAAGCGCGGTGTCCGCGTGGACCAGACTCGAGAGAATTGCCATGGCGATCGACCGGGTTCTCTCGGGCGGAAAGTGACCCTATGGTATCGGACTCCCCCCCTAAAATCAAAGGGGAATCCGCCCCCGGCGCCTCCGGGTCGGGGAAGGCGATCGAATCGGGCGCGATCAAAAGATCCTGGGCACAAGCGCCCAGGAATGCTTCTGGTATTGCTGGTACTCGTCCCCGAACTGCGCCCCCATCCACCGCTCTTCCCGGCCCAGCTTGACGATGAGCGAACCCCCGACCAGGAGCAGGGACAAAAGGCCCCGCCACTGGCCTTGGGCCAAAGCCGTGCCGGCAAACGCGACGATTATCCCGGTATAGATCGGGTGGCGGATTACGCGGTAAGGTCCCTCGCGGACAAGCGAGTGGCCCTCCTTGAGGGTGACCGTGCCACTCCAGTTGCCCCCCAGGTAGCGCCGGGCATAGATGGAAAAACCAAGCCCCGCGACCGTGATCCCGAGTCCGAGCCAGGCGAGGATGGCCGCGGGGGGGACGAAACGCATGAAGAGCAGGCCGGACGTCCCCTTCACCTCCGGCAACCAGAACAGCCCAACCGCAATGGCCAGCGGGAGGGTGTGGCCCAGCCTCTCCAGGCCGGACTCCCTCCGCGCCACCGGCTTGAGCCGTCCCCGTCCCGCCATGAGCCAGTAGAGCACCCAGGCCAGCCAGGCGAAATTGAACAACCAGGGCAAAACCCGACCGGACATGGCAGACACCTCTTGCATGGGATCCCGGATCTTTGCGTTTCTTGATATTAATCTTGATGGAAAGAATAACCGAAAACTGCGGACCAGGGTGCCATGATGACCCATCCCGCCACTCGCCGGAAGTCCATTACGGGGGGGGCCGCCTGCCTTCGATCGCGTCCGCGACCCGTTCGGCCGCACCGGCTGCGAGTGTCCAGCCGAGCGGTCCATGGCCGGTATTGAGAAAGACGCCCTGCACCCGGGTGGAACCGAGGAGCGGCAGGCCATCCGCCGTCATGGCCCGGAGACAGGCCCAGTCCAGTGTCGACGGGGCCGAGGCCAGCCCAGGGAACCAGTCCATGGCCGTCTCGTGGAGGCGGGTCAGGTAGCGCGGTTCCAGCCGATCGTCGAAACCGGTGAACTCGGCCATGCCGGCCACACGCAGCCCCCCTCCGAGCGGGGTCAGGACGACCTTGCGACTGTGGTCGGCGAGTGCCGGACCGCGAAGCGCCAGTGGCGAGACCGGATAGGTCCGCGTGTAGCCCTTGACCGGACAGAGTCCAAGCCGGATGCCGAGCGGCCGGGCGAGGCGCAGGCTGTCCACACCGGCCGCGATCACCACCGCCCGCCCGGCCCATACCCCATCCCGGGTCCGGACCTGCACCGACCGACCTTGCGGCTCGACGGCCAGGACCGGGGTGTCCCGGTGGAGGAACGCCCCGTGGGATTCAATCCACCCGGCGAGCCGGCCGGCGGCCTCCCGGCAGTCCCCGAAGCGGTCGCGCGGATACCAGATGCCGCCCGCCGGCCGGACTTTCGCGGTGGCGAGTTCGGGCACGAAGGAGGCCATCTCGCCCGAGGCGACCGGAACCGCCTGGATTCCGGCGGATTGCTCCCGTTCGAGCAACCCCCGCGCCCGATCCCACTCCCGCGGATGCCGGTAGAGGTAGAGCACGCCCTGACCGGGCGCGAGCGGGGCGGCGGTTTCGGACTCGATCCTTTGCCAGACGGCGACACTGAACTCGGTCAACGCGTGGAGCCGGCTTCTGGACTCGAGATAGCGGTTGAGACGGAGGTGGCCGCCCGCCGAGAGCAACCAGGACCAGCCCGCCAGTCCCATCGCGACGGGCTTCACGGACAACGGCCGGTGGCGGTCGAACAGCCAGTGCACGAGTTCCGGCAGGATCGTGGGCGAAACCCAGGGTGCCCCGCTGTCGGTCGACAGATGACCGCCATTGGCATGGGAGGCCCTTCCGGCAAAGTGGGGGCCGGACTCGAACAGCCGGACCGCATGCCCGCGCCGGCAGAGCGCATAAGCCTGGGCCAGTCCGACGATTCCGCCGCCGACCACGAGCACGGCATCGTCCGGGCCGGTGGCGGCCGGCGGATCCCTCATGATTCAGGATTCCTTCAATAGACGAAGGGTAAAAGCCGGCGCGTCCTCAAACGGTAGTTTTCATAGGCTTGGCCGAAGTGGTCGATCAGGACTTTTTCCTCGCGGGAGATCCGGTAGGCGTAGGCCGGAATCACGAAGCCGATCAGGATGAAAAGACTCGCGTAGTTGGCGAGCACACAGGCCAGACCCAGGAGCAGCACGATCACCCCGAGATAGCTGGGATGGCGGATCCAGCGGTAAAACCCCCGCTCGACCAGACGGTGGTCGGGGAGAATCGAGACCGAGGTCATATGGAAGCGGCCCAGGGTCTTCATGGCACTCAGGCGGATGCCCATGCCGATCAGCATACAGAGGAGTCCCGAGATGGCCAGGGGATCATCATCCGGCATGCGACCGCGGCTGAAGCTCACCGCAGCACATAGGGCGAGGATGAGACCGACGGAGTTGGCAAGGATGAGGACGCGGCACGACCGGGGTTCGCAATGCCGGGCCCGGTCATGCGGTCTTTGGGCCAGAAGCCGCTGGTCGACCACAAACCAGACCGAGAGCAGGGCCAATCCCGCCACCTTGAAAGCCACATCGGTCATATACACACCATGCCACCCCATCGATCACCGGGAATCCGGCGCCCAGAAACCCAACCGTCGGACCCTCTGATCCTAACACGGTCTCGCGCCGGGGGAAACCCTGCCCGACCGCAATCCTCCTCTTTTTCCTTGCGTGGCCCCAACGCCTGTGCTAGGCTCGAAAAAATCGCCTCCGGCGTCGCATGACGCCCCTCCCAGCTCCCCCTGTCGTTCCCACGGGCGGGTTCTGTTCCGCCTCCTTGCAGCCGAGGGCTCTTCCATGCCGAAGTCTCATCCCGCCCGTTTCCCCCTCTGCGTGGTTTTCCTTCTCCTGGCCGCGGCGTCATCCTCAGGGGCATCAGCCCACATCCGGCTCGCTCCCTCCCTCTACCGGGCCCTCCACTACCGGTTCATCGGGCCGGGCGAGGGACGCATCGCCGCCGTCCAGGGGATTCCGGGCAATCCCCGCATCTACTATCTCGGCACATCCTCGGGCGGCATCTGGAAAACCACGGACGGCGGCATCCACTGGAAACCGGTCTTCGACCGCGAACCCGCCCAGTCCATCGGGGCCCTCGCCCTCGACCCGGGCCGTCCCCGGGTCGTGTGGGCCGGCACCGGCGAGACCTTCTATATCCGGCCGACCACCGGCATCGGGGACGGCGTCTACCGTTCGGACAACGGCGGCCGCACCTGGAAGCACCTGGGCCTCTCCGGAACCGACCGCATCGCGCGCATCGTGGTCGATCCCACGGACCTCCGGCGGGTGTACGTGTGCGCCACCGGCAGCGGGTTCGGTCCCTCCAAGGACCGGGGGGTCTACCGGACGGACGACAACGGACGTCACTGGACGCGGGTCCTCTTCGTCAATCCGATGACGGGCTGTTCGGACCTCGCGATCGATCCCCAAAACCCGCGCGTGCTTCTGGCCGGCCTGTGGCAGTTCGACGTCCACCCGTGGAACCTGGACAGCGGTGGGCCGGGCAGCGGGGTCTACCTCAGCCGCAACGGGGGGAAAACCTGGAAGCGGCTCGCCCATGACGGCCTGCCCAGGGGCCCGGTGGGGAAGGTGGCCGTGGCCATCTCCGGGAGCAACCCGCACATCTACTACACCCTCATGGAGGGAAAATGGGCTCCGGGCCTGTACCGCTCCATCGATTCAGGGCGCCATTGGCGGCTCATGAGCCACAACCACGCCATGGACGAACGGGCCCCCTATTACACCCGCTTCGCCATCTCCCCCACGAACCCGGACCGTCTCTACTTCGTCTCGACCAACTTCCTGACCTCGCGCACGGGAGGTCTCCACATGCACTACGAGCGGTGCGGGTGCGGCGACAACCACGACATCTGGATCGATCCGAAAAACCCCAAGCGCATGGTCGTGACCTTTGACGAGGGCGCCACCATCACCCAGGATGGCTGGAAGCAGTGGCAGGAGATCGCACTCCCCAACGCCCAGCTCTACCACGTCGCCACGGACCGGGACATCCCCTTTCATGTCTTCGTCAACCGGCAGGACGGGCATGCCTACCGCCTGCCCTCGAACACGCGGACCCCGTATGGCGGCATCAGCCCCGGCTACTGGACCGGCCTCAACGGCTGCGAAAGCGGTTTCACCCTGCCGGAGAGGCACAACAACAACATCGTCTGGTCCGGCTGCTACGACGGCTGGATCGACCGCTTCAACATCCATCGCGGCGAGGGCCGGGCGGTGTCCGTCTTTCCGCTATCGGGCTACGGCTGGCCACCCGGGAAACTGCCGAACAGCTGGGACTTCGTCTTCCCGCTCGCGCTCTCCCCGCAGAACCCCCACGTCGTCTACGCCGGCAGCCAGTACGTCTACCGGACCGACAACGGCGGCCAGAGCTGGCAGCGCATCAGCCCCAACCTGACGCTCAACATCAAGCGGGAGGAGGGCTCGACGGGGGGTGTGAGCCATGACAACCTGGGCACCTTCGACGCCATGTCGCTCTCGATCATCGCCCCCTCGCCCCTCCGTCCCGGCATGATCTGGACCGGCGGCTATGACGGCCAGGTGCACCTCACGCTGAACGGCGGCCGGACCTGGATGAATGTCACCCCACACGGGCTCCCGCCCGGGGGCGACGTCACCAGCCTCTCGCCTTCCCGCCACGACCCGGACCGGGCCTACCTCTCGGTCGACCGCCAGCTCATGGGCGACAGCCGGCCCTATATCTATGTCACCCGCGATGCCGGCCGCCACTGGCACCGGATCGTCCGGGGCATCCCGGTCAACCAATTCTCGATTGTCCACTGCGTGAAGGAGGACCCGCTCGATGCGAACGTCCTCTTTGCCGGAACGGACAACGCGCTCTACTGGAGCCCGAACCGCGGCCGTCGCTGGTATCCGCTCCAGAACAACCTGCCGCATGTCCCGGTCTACTGGGTCACGGTCCAGCCGGTCGCGAACGATCTCGTGGTCGCCACCTACGGCCGGGGTGCCTACATCCTCTCCGACCTCTCCTCGCTCACCCATCTCGCGCAAGCCCTCCGTGCCGGAGAACCCACCCTGTTTCCCCTCCGGACCGCCTGGCGTTTTCACCTGCTGGCCCGCAGGCGCTCGGCTCCGGACTACCCGGCCATGGGACGGAATCCGCCCTATGGCGCGGTTGTCGACTTCTACCTTCCGCACCCGCCGACCCAACCCGCAAGCCTCGTCATCCGTGGACCGGGCGGCCGGCTCATCCGCACCTTCTCGAACCGGCCTGGCACCCGCCACGCCGACCGCCTGCCCGCGCTGCATGCCGGGATCAATCGTTTCGTCTGGGATCTGCGCTATGCCCCGGTCCGGCACCTCAGTGACTGTCCCGGCTCCGGCCGTTGCCCCGGCCGGGTCTTCCTGCCCCCGCCGCACGCCCCGTGGGTTCACGTGGGGCCCAAGGGGTTCCGGCCGATCGAGATCTTCGACCTGCGCCGCACGCTGAGCGGGCCGCTCGCAGTCCCGGGAACCGACACGGTCGAGCTCACGATCGGAAACCGGCACTGGACGCAGCCCCTCCGGGTCCGGAAGGATCCCAACTCGGCCGGCAACCTGGCGGACATCCGGGCCCAGGTCGCCCTCGCGCTCCAGATCCGCAACCGGATCAACGAGACCCTGTCCCTCATCACGGAGATCGAATGGATGCGGCTCACGCTCGCCCATCTCGAATCCCGCCTCAAGGTGCTGGGCGGCCATTCCGGAACGCTCCGCGACGCCCGCGCGCTCGGGCGGGCCCTCCTGGCCGACGAGGGACATCTCTTTGACGTCTATCTGACCGGTGCCCGCGAGGATGCCTTCCAGCATCCCGTGGAGATCCTGGGCCGTCTCGCGGTCCTCCTCAAGGCCGTCGAACACAGTGCGGACTACCCGCCCACCAACTCGGATGTGGCGGTCTACCGGCTCCTCGCCGGTCAACTGGAACGGGCCCGGCAACGCCTGGAATCGATCATCACGCGACTCGTGAAACCCTTGAACCGCCGTCTGGCGGCCCGGGGGCTCAGCGGGGTCATCGCCGTCCGCCGGTCCTGACGGGCGGCTCGCGCCGGCACGCCGTCCCAAGCCGGCTTTCGGGTCACGACGTGAGGGGCGCCTGTGAGAGGCGTCCCTCACGTCGTGACCTCACAGCAAGCGAACAGGACACGCGGCAGAACACCGCCGTCCTGAAACTATCTTTCCGTACCGCAAGTCCCGGGAAAAGGGCGAACGGCGGATGCCCTTGTACCCAAGTGGCAGTTGGGAGATATCGTTCGCCATCCCAGCTTGCCCAACTCCCCCGAAGGGGCCCCACACCGGATTGATGGTGGAATGACGATAG
>JAKARN010000020.1 GCA_021828425.1 Pseudomonadota bacterium
ATTCGGCGCTTGATCCGTCAGGGAAAGCCACGATCGTCACAAAGCCAAGCGGAGGATTTGCGGATGCCAGGTTGCTGTTGAGCCAAGTGCTCACAGCCGAGGCCTGGGAGGTGCCGGTAAAGGTGTTGGCCACGCTCGTAGGGATGTGAACCAGCAACGAGGGTGCCAGTCTTGAAAAGGTATTCTGTTCCTCACCGGTCGTCCCCGTCAGGTTGTCCCAGCTGATATCCCAGGTACAGGGGGCCCCATCCGCAGTCGAAATGCAGGGGCCGTGGGCGGTGATCATCGAAGCCAGTAACTCATCCGGATTGAAGATCAAAAACATCACCTCCATTTTTTCTCCCGTCGAGGTATCGAAGTAGGCTCCCGATGGAATATTGCCCTGGGCATAGTCCTGGAACTGGGGCTCGGTCGAGCAGCTGGTACAAATGTCGGTAGCGACGTTGTCGGCCGCTTGGGCTGAGCTGATCGACCAGAGGGCCAGGATCAGGCCGAAGAGGGAAATCAGAGAAAAAATCACGTGCTTTTTCACGACATAATCTCCTTTTGGTCCAGTGACATTTTCTGTCTTGAGGCCGCTGCCTCAACCATTCGCTCGACCATACCCCCGAGCTTTTGTCAAACGGTCGGGAGACGGTGCTTCCCTCCACAATCGCGCGCACTGGGGCTGCGCTTCATGCCTCATCAACCCGGGTGGAAATGGGACGTGCTCCTAGTTCATCTGCGCACTGTCTATGGGCCGAAGTCCGGCGGCTATGTCTTCTTCCGGTTTGGTCGATCCAGCTGACCTGTGGGGGACTCTCCGATCCATTGGGTCTTGGCCACTTGATAATTGATATCAAAAAAGCCACAATTGTGATCAGGATGAATCCAATTGTGGCCAAAGCCCCTGATCCCTCCCCCCTGCGGGTCCTGCTGGGCGAATATCATTTGCGCCTGCTTGGGCTTCTGCTGTTGCGGCCTGAAGAGGATTTCCACCTCAGGGAGATCGAACGGCTAACGCGGGTGCCGGCCAGCTCCGCCCGCCGTGAGTTACAGCGGTTCGCCGCTGCCGGATTGGTGCAGTCGCGTCGGGTCGGAAATCAGGTCCGTTATCAGGCGGTTCGCAGTTGCGTTGTTTATCACGAATTGGCCAGCATGTTGCGCAAAACCGTCGGCATGGCTGATTTGCTACGCGAGGCCTTAACCCCCCTGGAGGGGAAGATCAGGACCGCGTTTCTGTTCGGTTCGGCTGCACAAGGCAGAGAAGGACCGTACAGCGACATTGATTTGATGGTGATTGGCAATGTGAGCTTTGATGACGTCGTGCAAGCCGTACATGGAGTACAAGGAAAGCTGGGCAGGGAGGTGAATCCGGTTATCTTGCGGCAGCGGGATTTCAAGGCGAAACTCGAGCGCCAGGACGCTTTTATTCACCGCGTGATGGCCGAACCCAAAATCGCGATCTTCGGAGTACCAGGTGAGTTTGGAAAACCTGCTTAAGACCGGCCAGATCAAGGGGCAGGCTCCAAATAAACAGCAGGTTGCCAAGCTGCTGGCTGCGGCTGCTCGAAATCTCCGCGACGCTCATGTGAAGGCAAACAGTCCCGAGACGCGCTTCGACGTTGCCTATAAGGCCATGATGCAATCTGCGCTCACTGCCATGCAGGCATGCGGTTATCAACCGGATGCAAAACGTCCAGGTCACCATGCAACCGTGATCCAGTCCTTGCCCCTGACTTTGGGGATCGACAAAGAGCGCATCCTCGTGCTCGACAAATTGCGCATGAAACGCAATGCCTCTGACTATACCGGCGATGACCTGGATGAAGTGTCCGTAAAGGCCTGTATCACCGAAGCTCAAAAGTTGTTGGCTGGGGTGAAGGTCTGGCTCAAAATGACCCACCCAGATCTTGTTGATTGAAAGTGCATCCAGCGAATATTCTTTGACCCTATGTGAAGGAAACGGCAGGTCTCTTTTCTCGCAAGGTCAAGAGTCTGCACTTTGGGAGAATCCCCTCAGCGGCGATCAACCCGGGTGGAAGGGGGGCTTGCTGCCGGTTCATCCGGCGTGTCCTCCCCAGTGGATGCAGGATCCGGCTCGACGGGAATGCGGTGGGTTTCGGAGAACCACCCCCAGAGATCAACCAGGCGGCAGCGCTCGGAACAGAACGGCCGGGCCGCGGGATCCGTCGAATCGCCGGGTGCTTTTCCGCAGGTCGGGCAGCGGGGGTGGAGGGAGTCGGCCACGGGCTCAGAGCTGGCAGTGCTGGAGATTCCAGCGAACCTCACGCCGGAAGGGCTCCGGTCGTTCGCAGGGATCGGGTTGCGTGAGGAAACGGACGAACAGCCGGTGGCGGCTGGCGCTGACTTCGGGAAAGCAGGGCAGTGCCGCGGGCAGGCCGATCCGGATCAGGCTCACCGAACTGAGCGCGCCCAGGTCTTCCTCGAACCCCCCTACGGGGGACTCTTGCGGTGTGAAGGGGGCGCTTTCCCGGAGGAGTTTGAGATAGAAACGGACGGCATCCGCGATCGGTTCGAGTTCCATGTACCAACCGGCCAGGAGCTCCTGCCGTCTTTGTGCTTCCGTCTGGATCCAGTGGGCATAGGCGGGCACTTCGAAGGGAGCGGCGCCGCCCGGAACCGCAGAGCGGCTTTTCACGAGATTGAGCAGTTCGCAACGACGCAGGCTCTCGCCCATCCGGGTCTCGTTTTCGAGCAGTCGCCGGCTTTTTTGGGAAAACTCGCCCAAGAGGCGTTCGAGACGGGCCGCATCGACCAGAGGCCGCGTCCGGAGCGGATTCCAGGCCTGCTGGACGCGTTCGAACTCACGCAGGATCTCCTTGCGGACGTCTCCCCGGAGCAGGAGATTCTCGATCTGGAGCAGGTTGTCCAGGCGGGCATGATCCATCGCCACCCCGGGGGTTCCGCTCTCCTCCTGGCCGAGGATGAACAGCCACTCCAGGCGCAGGAACAGCCGGATCCTTTCGTTCAGCGGATGCTCGAAGACGCAAGCCCCGCCGGGGGCGGGGTCAGCCGGCTGGGACATCGGGGGATTCCAGGGGCCGGTTCCGGGCGCGTTGGGTATAGTCACCCACAAGCTTCCGTGCGGATTCAGCGAGCTCACCGAGCCCGGATTCGTTGACCACGAGGTCGTCGGCCCGCCTCAGTCGCGTCTTTCTTGACGATTGAAGTGCGAGAAGCCGTTCGGCCTCGGCCTGCTCCATCTGGTCACGGACCATGAGCCTCCCGATCTGGAGGTGTTCACAGCAGTCGACGACGAGCACCCGGTCGAGCGTCAGGGAGGCTGGAGGCGTTCCGATTTCGGTGAGCAGCGGGATCACACAGAGCACCCAGTCGGCCTCCGGGTAGGAGGCCATCTCGGATTCGAGCCGCGCCCAGATCAGGGGATGGAGGAGGGATTCCACGCGGTGGCGGAGGCCGGGATCGTCCGTCATCGCGAACCGCAGCTGTCGCCGGTCGAGCCGGCCGTCCGCATCGAAAAACCCCCGATCCAGGTTTTCCCGGAGACGACGGTCGCCGGGCTCATTCGGAAGCGTGAGCTCGCGGGAGATCCTGTCGCTGTCCACGACCGGAATCTGGTGTCCGGCCATGAGGGCGGCCAGTGTGGTTTTCCCGCTGGCGATCCCCCCGGTCAGGGCTACGGTCCAGGGCCGCCTCATGCCGGGTGGATCAGGTGGAGCCAGAACTTGAGGAGGAATCCTCCGTAGGCCAGGCTGACCAGTCCGGCACCGGCCAGGAAAGGGCCGAAGGGCATGGGTTGGCCGCGCCGGTGGTGCCCGGTCAGGATCAGGAGGATGCCGGTCAGGGCACCGATCACGGAGGCCAGCAGGATCACGACGATGAGGCTTTCCGCACCCAGCCAGGCGCCGAGCAGGGACAGGAGCTTGAAGTCGCCGTAACCCAGGCCCTCCTTTCCGGTGAGGAGCCGGAAGCTCTGGTAGACCACCCACAGGAAGACGTAGCCCAGGATGGCGCCCCAGAGCGCCGATCTCAGGGGGACGAACAGCCCCCCGCTGTTCAGGGCCAGTCCGAGCCAGATCCCCGGCAGGGTGATGGCATCCGGGAGGATCTGGTGGTCGAGATCGATGAGCGCGAGGGTGATGAGCATCCAGAAGAGCAGCATGGCGCCGATGGCCTGGAGCGGAGCGGCGAAACCCAGGGCGCAGAGGACGGTGCCTGCCCCCGAGGCGAGTTCGACCAGAGGATAACGGAGGCTGATCCGGGCCTTGCATTCATGGCAGCGACCGCCCAGAAGAATCCAGCTCACGACCGGGATGTTGGCCCACGGCGGGATCGGCCGCCCGCACACCGGGCAATGGGACCCCGGCCGGGCCAGATTGTAGGGCGGGGCCGTCTCCGGAGGGAGGGTTCCCGAAGCCTCGGCGCATTCCCGGTGCCACCGCCGTTCCAGCATGCGGGGCAGGCGATGGATCACGACGTTGAGAAAGCTGCCCACCACGAGGCCCACGAGGCCCGCCGAGACGAGGTACCACACCCGGAGCGCGCTCTCTCCGGACATCACGGGACGAGGGGGGATCGGGCGGGAGACCGGTGCATGAGGAGCGGGTTCAGACGACGGAGCCCAGCTTGAAGATCGGCAGGTACATGGCCACCACGAGTGAGCCCACGATGATCCCCAGAACCACGATGATGATGGGTTCGATGAGCGTGCTCAGGGATTCGACGGCGTTGTCGACCTCGGCCTCGTAGATGACCGCCACCTTGTTCGCCATCTCCTGGATCTTGCCGGACTGTTCCCCGATGGCGATCATCTGGATGACCGCGTTGGGAAAGAGATCGGTCTGCTTCATCGATTCGTTGAGCGCGCGCCCCGTGGCCACCTGGTCGTGGATCATCCGGATGCCGTTCTCGTAGACCCGGTTTCCGCTCGTGCCGGCGATGGTGTCCAGGGCCTCGACCATCGGGACCCCGGCACCGTACATGGTGGCCAGCGAGCGGCAAAACCGGGCGATGATGGCCTTCTGCAGGATGCCGCCCATGACGGGAATGCGGAGCAGCGTCCGGTCCACCCACAGGCGGAAATCATCCGACCGCCGGTAGAGGGCCATGATTCCCGCCACGATCCCGCCGATCACGAGGAGATAGACCGGCGCATAGGTGCGCACGCTCTCGGACAGGTCGATCACCATGCGGGTGTAGGCGGGCAGGGAGGCGCCAAAACCGTTGAAGAGCTTCTGGAACTCGGGAATCACGAAGACCAGCATCACGGTCATCACGAGGATGGCCACGGCGATCACCGAGGCCGGGTAGATCATGGCCTTCTTGATCTTGGCCTTGATGTATTCCATCTTTTCCTTGTAGGTCGCGATGCTGTCGAGCAGCTGCTCCAGCTTGCCGGAGCCCTCGCCGGCGGCCACCAGGTTGACAAACAGGTAGTCGAAGTACTTGGGATGCTGTTCCATGGCCTTGGCCAGGGAAACCCCGCTCGTCACCTGGTTCTGGATCGCCTCGACCATGCGCCGCATGCGGGGGTTGTCGTCGCTCGTCGAGATGATGCCGAGCGCCTGGACCATCGGCACGCCGGCGCCCGTGAGTGTGGCCAGCTGGCGGGTGAAGTTGGCGATGTCCCGCGGCCGGATCCGCCGCCCGCGGTGTTTGATGGTCCGCTCCCGCCGGATACGGGTCACGGTGATGCCCTGGTTGCGGAGCTGGCTGCGCAGCAGGGCTTCCGCCGATGAGGTGTCGCGACCGCGGACGGACCGGCCCTGCCGGTCGCGGCCCTCCCAGCGGAATCTCACGGGCTGGATGCTTGGTTTGGTCGCCATCGGTCGCCTAAGTGCTGATCACCCGGTCGATTTCCTCGAGGGTGGTGATGCCCTGGATCACTTTCTCGAGTCCGGACCGCCGGAGATCCCAGATGCCTTCCTTGCGCGCCTGGGCCGCCAGGGCGATGGCATTGGCCCCCTCCATCATGAGGGCGGACATGTCCTCGGAGATCGGGAAGACCTGGTAGACACCGGTCCGGCCACGGTAGCCCAGCTGGCAGTCCTCGCAGCCGGCCGGGTTGGCGTGGTAGAGCTTCTGCACCCGGGTCGCCACATCCTCCGGCAGATGCGCCTCCGCCAGCATGGCCGGGGTCGGCGTATACGGTTTCCGGCAATGCTCGCACAGGCGGCGGGCCAGACGTTGCGAAATGATGAGGCAGATGGAACTCGCGACCGAGTAGGCGGGAACCCCCATGTCGAGGAGCCGGGTCAGGGTCTGCGGGGCGTCATTGGTATGCAGCGTGGACAGGACGAGATGCCCGGTCTGGGCCGCCTTGACGGCAATTTCGGCCGTTTCCTGGTCGCGGATCTCGCCCACCAGGATCACATCCGGATCCTGGCGCAGGAAGGCGCGCAGGGCCTCGGCAAAGCCGAAATGCAGACGCGGCTGGACGTTGACCTGGTTGATCCCGACCAGCTGGATTTCCACGGGATCCTCGGCGGTGCTGATGTTGCGCTCGATCGTGTTGAGCTGGTTGATGCCCGCATACATGGTCACGGTCTTGCCGCTGCCGGTCGGTCCCGTCACCAGGATCATCCCCTGGGTCCGGGCCAGGGCACGGAGGTAAGCCTGCTCCTGGTGGGGTTCGAAGCCCAGGGCTTTGATGCCGACCTGGGCCATGCCGGGATCGAGGACCCGCATCACGATCTTCTCGCCATGCACGGTGGGGATGCTGCTCACGCGGAAGTCGAGGGCCCGGTTGGCGCTCACGTGGATCCGGACCTTGCCGTCCTGGGGCATGCGACGCTCGTCCGTCCGGAGCTGTGCGCGAACCTTGAGGCAGGCCACGATCCGGTCCTTCGACTGGATGGGGGGATGGTTGTAATCGGTCAGGATCCCGTCGATCCGGAGCCGGACCCGGTAGAAGGTCTCGTACGGCTCGAAATGGATGTCGGAGGCGCCTTTCTGGATGGCATGGAGCAGGGTTTTCTTGACGAAGCGGACGATCGGTTCCTCATCCGTGACTTCCTGTCCCACATCGAAGTTCGGGGTCGCCAGCTCCGCGTTCGAATCGAAGTCCACATCGTCCAGGAAGTTGCCCTCATCGGGCGAGAGATTGGATCCGAAGGAACCGGCATCGGCATAGGCCCGCTCGAGTGCCTTGATGAGCTTGTCGTGTTCAACGAGAACCGGAACCACCTCGAGGCTCGTCCGGAAACGGATCTCGTCGATCCCGCGGTGGTGGGTGAGATCGGAGACCGCGACGTACAGGCGCTTTCCGCGCCGGAAGAAGGGGAGGGAGAAGGTCGCGCGGATGACGCGTTCCTCGCCCAGCTGGAGGCACTCGGGATCGACCACGAGGGCGGAGGCGTCCAGAAGCGGCGTGTCGAAATGCTGGGACAGGGCGAGGGCCAGCTCGGCGGGAGGAACCTTGACCGTCTCCACGAGGCTCGCGATGAGCGTCATGCGTCGACGCCGTCCGTCCCCCTCGACCTGCCGGGCCTGGGTCTCGGTCAGAAGACTGCGCGCAATCAGGAACTGCAGGAACGGACCCAGGCCGGATTCGTTCGGGTGGGGTGTGGATTGCGGTGCGGTTTGAGTGACCATGACCCCCCATTTCGGCCGGTCCGCGTCGGTTGAGCCCGGCCCTTTCAGCCCGGGATCATAGCACGCCTCGACCGGGGGGCGGGCGGACCACGTGCGGCCCGTATTTCCCCTATCATGCGGGGAACTCCACACGGAGTCTGCCGTGGGCGGATCGTCGAACTTCCGGCTGAGCATCATTCTGCCGGCCCGCAATGAAGCCCCGGTGCTGGCGGAACTCCTGCCCCGCATCCGGACGCTCCATCCCGCAGCCGAGCTCCTCGTCGTGGACGACGGATCGACGGACTCGACCGCGGCCGTGGCGGCCGATGCGGGGGCCCGGGTGATCCGGCATCCGCATTCGCTCGGCAACGGGGCCGCCGTCAAGTCCGGTGCCCGCGCGGCCACGGGCAGCCACCTGGTCTTTTTGGATGCCGATGGACAGCACCCGCCCGAGGACATCTCCCGTCTCCTCGAATCCCTGGAGGAGGGTTATGCGATGGCCGTGGGCGCGCGTGACGCCGGGTCCCAGCAGAACGGATTGCGGGCGGTGGCCAACCTCGTCTACAACTGGCTCGCGAGCTGGATGGTCGGCCAGAGGGTCCGGGACCTCACCTCCGGTTTCCGGGCCGTCCACGCCGAGACCTTTAGGCGCTTCCTGTACCTCCTGCCGAACGGTTTTTCCTATCCCACGACCATCACGATGGCCTTCTTCAGGGCCGGCTACCCGGTGGACTACGTGCCCTTCCATGCCCCGTCCCGCAAGGCCAACCGGAGCCATCTGCGCCCGTTCCGCGACGGGGCCAAGTTCTTCCTGATCATTTTCCGGATCGGTGTGCTCTACTCCCCGCTCAAGCTCTTCCTGCCCGTGAGTGCCATCCTGTTTCTCCTGGGCTGTGCCCGTTATACCGACACCTACCTCACCTCCGGTATCCTGACCAACATGAGCGTTCTGCTCTGGATCACCTCCGTGATCACCTTCCTGATCGGTCTCGTCTCGGAACAGATCACGGCCCTGCTCTACCGTGACTCCGCGGCCTGATCCCGCCGCCGGCCCGGCCCCGCTCCTCATCGTCACCCGCAACTTTCCGCCGGTGATCGGCGGCATCGAGCGGGTCGTGGCGGAGGCGGCCCGGGCCCTCACCCCCCACTTCCGGGTGGTGGTGGTCGGGCCGGCGGGCGGCGAGACTGGACTGGATCCGGGGATCGATTACCGGCCGGTGGCCCCCGTGCCCGTGCCCCGTTTTTTCCGGATGACGCGGCAGCTCGCGGCCCGGATCGGCCGTGACCTCAGGCCCGTGGCCGTGCTCGCCGGCAGTGGGGTCATGGCCCCGGCCGCGCGGGCAGCGGCCCGGGCCGCCGGCTGCCCCGCCTGGGCCTTGGTGCACGGCCTCGATGTGACGATGCGCCATCCCCTGTACCGGGTTTTCTTCGTCCCCTCGATCCGCCGCCTCGACGGCGTATTGGCGAACAGCCGGGCGACCGCGCGGGCGGCCTGCCGCCTGGGTGTTCCGGCGGCGCGGATCAGCCCGATCGCACTCGGCGTGGACCGGCCGGAATGGCCGCCGCCGGAAGACATCCGGGGGCGGGTCCGGCGGCGGTGGGGCGTGCCTGCGGAGGCGCGGTTGCTCCTCTTCGTGGGACGGCTCACCGTGCGCAAGGGCATCGGTCCCTTCATCGAGAACGTGCTGGCGCCCCTGGTCGCGGCCGATCCCGGCATCCATCTCGCGGTCGTGGGATCGGCCCCCGAGCTGGCGCTCGGGCGGGTCGCGGTCCGTCCGGAGGACCTCAGGCGCCGGGCGGGCCGGGCCGGGGTCGGCGCGCACCTGCATCTGGTGGGTCCCTTGACCGGAAGGCCGCTCGATGAGGCTTATTTTGCCTCCGATCTCTTCGTGTTCCCCGTTCTGGAACGAGCCGGTGACATGGAAGGTTTCGGTCTCGTGGCCCTCGAGGCGGCGGCGCATGGGCTTGCGACGGTGGCCTTTGCGACCGGGGGGATACCCGATGCGGTTTCGGATCCCGAAAGCGGTGACCTCGTGCCGCCCGGGGATTATGGTGCGATGGGTGAGGCCATCCGCCGGCGTCTCGCCCAGGATCCCGGGGTGCGGGGGCGGGCGGCGTGGTGTTTTGCCGGCGAACGCAGCTGGGCCCGATTCGCCTCCGAACTGCTCGCCTGGATACGCGTGCGACTGCCGCCCGGGATCTGACGCTCAGGCCCGCGGGAGTCGAGCGTCGAGCCTTTGGACCAGGGATTCAAAAACCGGTTTGAGAGACGGGGCCGATCCGAGTTGGGTTCGCGCCCGGGCGAGCCAGGCGCCGGCCTGCCGCCGCCGGCCGTGGGCCAGAAGCCAGCGGGCACCGAGCAGCCACGGCACGGGGGTTGTGCCGCGGGCCTGGGCGGCGCGCCTGAGATCGGCGAGTGCGGGTCCGAGCCCACCCGTGCGTTCATTTTCATAGCCTGAATAGATCCAGACCAGAAACCGGTTGTGCTCGCGCATGCGACGCGCGTGGGTGGCCCGGGCGAGCAGGACCCTGATCCGCGATGCGGGATAACGGCATCGACCGGTGAGTCCGAGGATGGCGAGCCGGGTGAGGGCATTGATCGGGTAGGTGGACAGGTGGAGGGCGTGGGCGGGGATGAGGCGGGCTCCGGGCTGGCCGGCCGGGAGCCGGTGGTGGATCTCGCAGCGGTAGACCTCCGCCTGGAGTCCGGCCCCGACGATGCCGGAGCGGTCGAGGAGACGGATCGCCCGGCGGGTCTCCCCCCGCGCCTCGTCAGCCGCAGCCAGCCCGGAAACCGCGATCGTTGAATGGGGATGCTCGCGGACGCCGCTTTGGTAGAGGCGGAGGGGGCTGCTCCAGAGCCCGGCCTGCTGGAAGGTCAGGACCAGGAACACGGACCAGACCGGCAGGGGGGCAAGACCCCGGATCCCGGGGGTCCGTCCGGGTCCGGTCCGCTTCCGGATCGCGGCTTCGAGCAGCCACAGAAGATCGGCGGCGGCGAGGAGGAGGCCGAAGAGCGGCAGGTAGTTCCGGTGGACGAACATGAGGTCCAAGGGGATGAAGGTCGACTCCAGGAACTGACCGATCAGGAACCAGGCGATGCCGAAGGTGAGGAGCGGGCGTTTTTTATGGACGGCGAGAGCCAGGGCGAGGAGGCCGGCCAGGGCGAGGAGGGCCACAATCGTGGTGGGCGGGTTCAGGAGCCCGGTGGAGAGCCGGATGTCGTCGTGGAAGAAACTGACCCGTGCGGGGGTCGGCCAGAAGGGCATGACGAGATAACGGATGAGGACCCGGGACTCGGTCATGAGTCGTTCCGGGAAGGTGAAGCGGCGGCCCTTGTAGCCATCGATGATGAAGGAGCGGTCGATCAGGGCCCACGCGAAAAGACCGAGCGCGAGCGCGGTCAGGATCCCGTAGTACCCGCCGAGGAGACGCCGGATCGCCCGGCTGCCGCGAAAGCGGAAGAAGAGGAGTTCCGCGACGAGCGCCAGAACCGGTGACAGGGCCCCGTTTTCCTTGCTGAACACGGCGAGGAGCGGAAAGAGGATGAGGCCCGCGAGAAGGGCGGGGAGGGCCGGCTGGTTCTCCAGATTCCGGCACCGTGCCTCGCAGTAGCACCAGAGTGCCGCCAGGCTGAAGAGCGCGGAGAGGATGGCCATGCGCTGGACGGTATAGAGCACCGTGGCCACCTGCAGGGGTTCGGCCAGGAAGAAGGCGCCGATCCAGAACCCGGCGAGTGCCGCTCCTCTGCGGCTGGCCCCGGCCAGGCGGAACAGGCGGCGGGCGAGGAGGCCGGCCAGCGTGCCCGCGATGAGGTGCAGGCCCAGGTTCGTGAGGTTGAGGGCGAGGAGGCTTCCGGGCCAGAGCAGCCGGTCGAGCCAGAAAGTCCACATGCTGACGGGGCGGCCGAGCGGCCCACTCGAGCTCCAGAACGGGTGGAGGAGCCTCCGGCGTCCGAGATAGGGTCCGAGAACGGGCGCGTCGTCATAGATCAGGATGCCTTGAAGTCCCGGCACGTAGGCCAGGACCGTGAGCAGGCCGGCAGTGGCCCAGGCCAGGATCCAGAAGCGGCGGGCGGGGGATTTGCCCACCGGGCTGGCCGCCTCCGGGAGCGGCCCGGTCCCGGCTTCAGCCCGCCTCATCCCGTTCCAGCTCGCGCAGGAGAGTGGCCGTCATCCGGACGAGCAGGCGGGGGTCGTGACGGGTCTCGAGATTGAGGCGGAGCAGGGACTCGGTATTCGAGGAACGCAGGTTGAAGCGCCAGTTTTCGTGCTCGATGGAGAGCCCGTCGGTGGTATCGACCGACCGGGCGGTCGGACTGTATTGCTCGGCGATGCGGCCGAGGGTGGCGGCCGGATCACGGACCTTCCGGTTGATTTCGCCACTCACGGGATAGCGGGTGATGCGGTCCTCGACCAGCTGGGACAGCGACCGGTTGGACTCGCTCATGATCCGGGCGAGGAGGAGCCAGGGCGCCATCCCGCTGTCGCAGTAGAAGAAATCCCGGAAGTAGTGGTGGCCGCTCATCTCGCCGCCGTAGAGCGCATCCTCCCGGCGCATCGCCTCCTTGATGAAGGCGTGTCCGGACCGGGTGCAGAGTGTCCGTCCCCCCGCGGCCTCGACGATCTCGCGCGTGTTCCAGACCAGGCGGGGATCATGGACGATGAGACCGTCCGGGGATCGGGCCAGGAGGTGGGCGGCAAACAATCCCACGAGATAGTAGCTCTCGATGAAGCGGCCGGTCTCGTCGTAGAAGAAACACCGGTCGGCATCCCCGTCCCAGGCCAGTCCGAGATCGGCTCCCGTGGCCCGGACGAGCTGGGCGGTCTCGCTCCGGTTCTCCGGCAGCAGCGGATTCGGGACTCCGTGCGGAAATCGTCCATCCGGCCGTTCGTGGAGCCACGTCCATTCGTAGCCGAAACGGCCGGCCAGCTCGCGGACGAGGGGACCGGCCATGCCGTTTCCGGCATTGGCCACGATCCGGAGGGGGCGCGGGCTGGGCGTGCCGAAGTGCTGGGTGAGATAGCCAGCCAGCGGGGCGCGGATGTCGATTCGCCGGCGGGTGCCGGGCGAGGCCGGTTGGCGGTCGGGCAGGGCGAGGCGGGAGGCGATTTCCGGAAGGCCCGTCTCGGCACTGATCGGCTGGGCGTCCTTCCGGACCAGTTTGAAGCCGTTGTCGGAAGCCGGGTTGTGGCTCGCCGTGACCATGATGCCGCCATCCAGTCCGAAGGCAA
>JAKARN010000379.1 GCA_021828425.1 Pseudomonadota bacterium
CTCGCCGGAACGGTGAGAGAGCATGACCCGCCAGCCCCCCTGGACGGCCGTTCCGATGGCCGCCTGGGTTTCGGAGACCGTGCCGATCTGGTTCGGCTTGATCAGGACCGAATTGGCCTGCCGGGTGAGGATGCCATTTTCGATCAGCTGCGGGTTGGTGCAATACAGGTCGTCCCCGATGATCTGGACTTGTGATCCCACCCGTTCGGCCAGCGATGGCCAGGATTCGGAATCCGATTCGCTGAGGGGATCCTCCAGAGAAATTAGGAAGGGATAGTCTTTGACCAGCGATGCACAGTACTCCACCATGCCGGGAGAATCGAGGCTCCGTTTTTCGGTGCGCAGCAAGTACCCGCTGGACTCGTAAAAACCGCTGGCGGCAAGATCGAGGGCGATGGCCACATCAGCACCTGGGCCAAAACCGGATTTTTCAATTGCCTGCGCGATAAACTCGATGGGTGCACGGTTGGAGGTGGTGGGCGGTGCAAACCCACCCTCATCCCCGACTCCGGTCGGCAGATGGCTTTTCTTGAGTTCGCTTTGCAGCGCATGATAGATCTCGCTGCTCCATCGCAGGGCATCTCGAAACGAAGCGGCCCCCCATGGTACGATCATGTATTCTTGGAAGTCGGATCCCTGCCACTGGGCATGGACTCCGCCATTCCAGATATTGAGATACGGAACGGGGATCAAGGTGGGGGCTTGGCCGGGGTGCAGGCTACGGTAGAGGGGTAGTTTCCGCCGATGCGCAAGAGCGCGTGAAAAGGCGATCGAGCAGCCCAGCAGGCTGTTTGCTCCAAGCCGGTTTTTCCCCGGTGTGCCATCCAGTTCGATCATCAGGCGATCGAGACCCGACTGGTCTTCCGGCTGTTGTGCGACGATTGCGTCTGACAGTTCTCCTTCAACCGCCCGGATGGCCTGCAGAACGCCCAGTCCGCGGTAGCGGGAGGGGTCGCCATCACGAAGCTCATGGGCTTCCCGGCTGCCGGTCGAGGCTCCGGAGGGAATCCCGGCCTCATGGATGCTCTGGTCGGTCAGGACGCATTGCACCGATAGGGTGGGATTGCCGCGCGAGTCAAGGATTTCGGAGGCCTGAAATTGCCGGATCCAGGGTTTCATGAGTGATGATCGGAATCGGATGTGTGCGTTATTGTATCAAGGGTGGAGTGCAAGGCCGCCGCCGGACTCCGTCGATACACCAGATCCAGCGGCTGGAGGATCGCACCAGAACGGATCAGAAGGTTGATAGACCCGGCTTGCGGGTATGGCGGAATCCCGCTTCAGGCAACGGGCCAGCGCCTGTTGTTTGCCGGTTCCGCAAGCCAGCCAAAGACGGGTTCGGGCTGCTTGGAGGGTCCGAACGGTGAGGGTCATTCGCCTCTGGCCGTGGTAGGGACGGGTGAGGGCGACACTCTGATCCCTGATGTCGAGAACAGGATCGCCAGGTACGAGAGAGGCGGTATGTCCATCTTGCCCCAAGCCTAGATGAATGAGATCCAGGACCGGTGGTGACCCACAGCAGGCTTCCAACTCCCTTGCGTAAACGCTGACTTGTTTCCGAATCAGGCTGTCTGGGTCGTACGGCATGGGATGGAAACGGATCCCGGATGGGAGAAGGGGGATCAGGTGGCTCGCATTGCGCTCCGGGGAATCGTCCGGAACCATCCGTTCGTCAGTCTGGAACAGGTCGATACGGGGCCAGGGCAGCTCTTCGCGGAAAAATGCGGCGAACATGGGCCATGGGGTGGTGCCGCCGGAAACCGCCAGGTGGCATCGTCCGTTTCGGGAAACGGTCTCTGCGACATACCGGACCAGATACAGGGCAGCCTCCTGACAGGCGGATGGACAATCCGGAGCAACCTGGAGATTGCAGGAGGCCGCATCGATCATGAAAATCCTTTCGGGCCGGGCCCACCGTTTTCCTTGCCGCAGGGATCGTGCCAGCCTCCCGGAAGATCGGCCAGGCTGTCGGCCTCATGAGGTCCCATCGAGCCCACCGGGTATTCGTATACGGGGGTCGTCTGGTTCAGGATCGGATCCACAATCTGCCAGGCCGCCTCGACCGCCTCCTGGCTCGTAAACAGGCCCTGGTCCCCCCGGATGGCGTCACCCAGCAAGAGCTCATAGGGATCTTCCTCATTCCTCTGGTTGCGCATCACCAGTAACTCGAGTGGCTGACCAACCATGGCGGGGCCCGGTCGTTTGGCACGGGCACCGAGTCCGATCTCCACCCGGTCCGGTCCAAGACGAAAGCGGAGATAGTTGCTGCCTGGTGGAAAGGGTTCGCTTGTGATGGAAACCGGCGGATGCTTGAAACGAACGAGGATTTCGGTGGCACTGACGCGGAGGTTTTTCCCCGCACGGATCAGAATCGGGACTCCGCTCCAACGCCAGGTTTCGATCGTGGTTCTGAGCGCAGCATAGGTTTCCGTGCTGGAATGAGGATGGACGCCCGGTTCCTTGAGATATCCCGCATATTGCCCTCGGATGAGGCTTGTAGGAGAAATCGGCAGGATCGCCTTCAGAATCTTCGTTTTTTCATCCCGGTTTGACTCGGCCGAAGCGTTGATCGGGGGATCCATGGTCAGGATCGAGAGGGTATGGAGAAGGTGGTTCTGA
>JAKARN010000021.1 GCA_021828425.1 Pseudomonadota bacterium
CCATCCGGTGGGATCCAGCCGGACCTGAAACAGACTGCGGGTCCGGTAGCCGTATTCGAATGGAAACAGGCGGTCGGCGGCGGGAACCGGTTCCCTCAGGAGATAGCCGCTGATGTGATGGTGGGGGAGCAGTTTCTGGAGCAGCTGCTGGAATCGCCGGGCCCTCCGATCCTGCGGCAGCGCATGGGGGGCAGGTGGAGGACGATGGGGAAACAGTCGGATCTTTACCCGAGGAGAGGTCCGGATCGAGGCCACCAGCCTCTGTTCGGAAGGAGGCAGGCGGTCCAGTAGGCTGACCAAATCGGCATCCTGTTCTGCCCACTGGCGGTCAGAGAAGTAGACCAGCGCCTGGTTCCGTTCATAAAAGCTGAGGCTCGCAGCCAAAATCTGCGCGACGACCAAGCCCGTGAGGAGGATCAGGACGAGGCGTCCGAACAGGGATTGCGGCAGCCAGCGAATCATCGGGCGGGCTGTGCCGCAAGGGTAAACAGGTAACCTTCCCCCCGGACCGTGCGGATGAGTTTGGGTTCGCGTCCATCATCACGCAGGCGATGGCGCAGTCGGCTGACCTGGATGTCGAGACTGCGGTCGGTAGGCGACTGGGGGCTGCGGCTCCAGAGCATCTCGGTCAGGACCTCGCGTTGAATGACTGTCTGGGAGCGTTCAAGGAAAATGCGCAGGAGCCGATATTCAGCTCCCGAAAGGGCGATCCGGACGTTTTGCGGATCGATGAGCTCACGACTGCCGGTGAGCAGCCGCCAGTCCCCGAAGCGGAACTCGCGAATGGATTCGCTGTCCCACGTTTCAGGGAAGGTGCGGGTTCTCCTCAGCACGCTGCGAATTCGTGCCAGGAGTTCCTCTGGATGGAAGGGCTTGGGCAGGTAGTCGTCGGCACCCGTTTCGAGCCCGACAACCCGGTCGGTTTCCGACCCGCGCGCCGTGAGCATGAGAACGGGAATGCGGGAGCGCTCACGCAGCCACCGGCACCAGCTGAGTCCGTCCATGTTGGGAAGCATGAGGTCGAGGATGATGAGATCGGGGGACTGGCCCGGTGTTTCGATCGCCGATTCCAGGAATGATCCGTCCGGGACTGCCCTGACCCGATACCCGTGGCGGGTCAGAAACAGCTGCAGGAGGTCCCGGATTTCCGGGTCATCGTCCACGACCAGGATGAAATCGTTCCGTGCCAAGAGCAGTCGGTCCTGTACAGTGAGAAGTCCGATCCCATTGTAAGTCTGAAGTTGGCCGGGTTCTGTAACAAAATGTAGCGGCACCGCGCTCCCTTGGTGGGTTCGTGGGAAAATGGTCTGTCACTGACCGGGATCCATCGTGCCGCACAGATCCATTCGATCGTTCAAGGGCCGCCTCATCGGGAGTCTCGTGCTTCTGGGCTTGGTGGGAATCACCATCTGGCGCATTCGTGCCGAGGAAAACTCCGGGAAACCCAAGACCGATGCACCCCTGGTCGTGGCCACGGCCGTGGTTCGGCTGGCGACAGTTCCGGTTGAACTGCGGGCCACGGGAGAGGTGGTCTCGCGACACAGCGTGAGCGTCATGCCGCAGGTGAGTGGTCTGCTGCAGTCGGTGAATTTCCATGAAGGCCAGATGGTGGCCCGCAACCAGCTGCTTTTCCGGATCGATCCGGCCCCGTTCCGGGCAGCACTGGCATCGGCGAGCGCGGCCTGGAAGCTGGATGAGTCCATCGTTCGGCGGGACAGCGCACTTCTGCCCCACGGCTACATCTCGCCGGAAGCCTATGAGACGGCGGTCGCCACGGCTCAACAGGCAAAAGCGGCACTTCGCCAGGCCCACATCAATCTGTCCTACACGACGATCCGTGCGCCGATTGCCGGCCTGACCGGCGCCATTTCCGTGCGTTCTGGAAATCTCGTCTCCTCCAGCATGACGACCCCGTTGGTCACGATCAACCAGATGGCACCCATTTTGGTCGAATTCAACCTGCCGCAAAGTGATCTGGATACCGTGCTTCACTACCGTGACCGGGGGCCGGTCGGCGTGGAGGTCAGCCGGGAAGGCGGCAATCACGTGCTGGGCACCGGACCCTTGGTCTTCGTTGACAACACGGTCAACAGCCTGACCGGCACGGTGCTTTACCGGGCACGGCTGCCGAACCATCCGCTCAGGCTCTGGCCGGGTCAGTACGTGCGGGTCCGTGTGGTCCTGTCCATTCAGAAGAATGTCCGGGTGATACCGCAGACGGCCGTACAGGATGGACAGAAGGGGTATTTCGTCTACGCGGTGGTGCACGGCATGGCCCGGATCGTCCCGGTTTCGCTCGCCCGCGAGGTCGGCGGCGTGGCTGTGATCCGCTCCGGCCTTCCGGTCGGCGCGACGGTGGTGACCGAAGTCCCCGAGACGCTGAGAAACAACATGCGGGTGACCCCTCGGAACCAGCCTCCGGCGGTACCGAAGCGTCGACTCACATGAAAGTCAATCCGTCGTCCGTCTTCATCCGCCGTCCGGTCATGACGACGGTCATCATGGCCGCTCTCCTGATTTTCGGGCTGGTGTCCTATTTCAGCCTGCCGGTGAGCGAGTTGCCGCCGGTCGAATTCCCGACGATCAACGTCTACGCCAACCTGCCTGGGGCCAACCCCGAAACCATGGCCTCCTCGGTGGCGACACCCCTCGAACGCCAGTTCTCGACCATTGACGGGCTGAGAACCATGAGCTCGGTCAACACGACCGGCAACACCTCGATCACGCTCCAGTTCCGCCTGTCGAAAAACATCAACAGCGCGGCCATGCTCGTCCAGGCTGCAATCTCCCAGGCGCTCAGGCAACTTCCCCCGGAGATGCCTCAGCCACCGGTCCTGCATGAAGCCAATCCAACCGCTTCACCGATCATTTTTCTCTCGATGACGGCCCGCCACCTGCCCATGACCACGCTGGACAACTACGCGGAAACGCGTGTGGCCGAGCAGATTTCGATGTTGTCTGGTGTTTCGGAAGTCAATGTGTTCGGCGGGGAGAAATACGCGGTCCGCCTGGAACTCAATCCCTACGCCCTGAACGCACACCATCTGGCACTGACCCAGGTGATCCAGGCCGTACAGAGCGGAAACACCAACCTGCCGGCCGGGACGCTTTACGGGTCGACCCGCACCTACATGGTGCAGGCCCAGGGCCAGTTGCGGGATGCGAAAGCCTACAACGGACTGGTGGTGACCTACCAGAACGGCGCTCCCGTCAAACTGTCCAGCATTGGCCGTGCCGTGAACAGTGTCGAGGCCAACAAGCAGGTCACCTACTTCATCAACAAGGCCTTCGAACATGGGCGGAGGATGCATTCGATCATGCTGGCGGTCCAGCGCCAGCCCGGATCCAATGCCGTGACCATCTCCAAGGAATTGCACAAGGTGATCGCCACCTTGTCGAAAGAGGCACCGGGAGATGCCAGATTGCAGATCTTCCATGATCATGCCGCGTTCGTGAATCTTTCGATCCGGGAAGTCAAGTTGTCACTCCTGCTTTCGATCCTGTTTGTCACGCTGGTCATTTTCGTGTTTCTGCGCAATCTCCGGGCCACGCTGATTGCCGCGCTCGCTCTTCCCACCTCGATCATCGGAACCTTCGCGTTCATGAAGCTCATGGGCTTCGGGCTCGACAACCTGTCGCTCATGGGTCTCACGCTGGCCGTGGGTTTCGTCGTGGATGATGCCATCGTGGTTCTGGAGAACATCGTCCGCCATCGGGAAATGGGAGAACCGGTGTTCCGGGCGGCTCTCCTCGGCACCCAGGAGATCGGCTTCACGGTGGTTTCGATGACCTTGTCCCTGGCGGCGGTTTTCCTGCCGATCCTTCTCATGGGAGGCATCCTGGGCCGGCTGTTCCGGGAGTTTGCCATCACGGTCGCGATCGCCATCCTGCTTTCCGGTGTCGTCTCGCTCACCCTGACCCCCATGCTGTGCAGTCGCTTCCTCAAGGAAGTGGTGACCACCAACCGCTTCCAGCGCCTGTTCGAGGTGGGATTCGAGCGCGTGCGGGCCTTCTACGAGAGCACGTTGACCTGGTCGGTGGGGCACTGGCGCACCATGCTGGCCGTCGCTGCGGTCATGCTCGTCTTGACCTTCTACTTCTTTGCCGTCGTGCCGAAGGGGTTTATTCCACAGGAGGACACGGGTCTCGTGATTGCGGCGACCCAGGCGCCGGAGGGGATCACCTTTCACCAACTGAGACGCCTGCAGGACCGGGTGGTCCGTATCGTCAAGGCCAATCCTTACGTTGCCCGCATCATCTCCAGTGTGGGCCAGGGTCAGGGCGGGACGGCCGGCGGCAACATCGGCCGCTTCTTCTTCATGCTGAAAAGCCAGCGCAGTGTGAGTGCGAACCAGGTCATCCAGCAGCTCCGGCGGGCGGTGCGGAAGGTGCATCGCCTGCAGGTTTTCTTCCGCATCCCGCCGGCCATCAGCATCGGATCACTGGGCGGAAACGGTTCTTACGACTACGTGCTGCAGGGGTTGAGCGTACGGGCGTTGAACCGTGCGGCGACCCGCTTTCTCCCCGAATTGCGCCAGGTGCCCGGCATCCAGAGTGTGAGCTCGAGCCTCCAGCTCAACAACCCGGAAATCGATATCCATATTCTCCGGCAGCGGGCCTCACTGCTCGGCGTGACGGCCCAGGCCATCCAGGAAACCCTGGACGATGCGTTCGGGGGCAACCAGGTCAGCTTGATCTACGGCGCCTCGAACGAGTACCCCGTGATTGCGGAGCTGGCCCAACCCTACCAGCGCAACATCCAGGCCCTCAATATCCTGAACGTGCCGGGTGCGAACGGAACCCTGGTTCCGCTGCCGGCGGTTGCCCGCATCCGTGCGGGTGTCGGGCCGCTTGAAGTCGACCACTATGAACAGCTGCCCTCGGTCACCTTCTCCTTCAACCTGGCACCGGGAACATCACTCGGACAGGCCACCCGGCGGGTCGAGGCATTGGCCCAGGCCCGGCTGCCTGCAGGCATTACCGGGGTTTTCGCCGGCAGTGCGCAGACCTTCCAGAAATCGCTGATTGACCTGCCGGTGCTTCTCCTGGTCACGATTCTCGTGATTTATATGGTGCTGGCGATTCTCTACGAGCACTTCATCCACCCCATCACGATCCTGACGGCCCTTCCACTGGCCATGGTGGGGGCGCTGCTCAGCCTGATCCTGTTCAACCAGCAGCTCAACATTTACAGCTTTGTCGGGCTCATCATGCTGGTCGGACTGGTCAAGAAGAACGGGATCATCATGATCGACTTCGCGATCGATCGCCGCCGGGCGGGAGCCCGTGCGCCGGAGGCGATCATCGAAGCCTGCGTGGTGCGCTTCCGTCCCATTCTGATGACGACGCTGGCCGCCATTCTGGGCACGCTGCCGATCGCCATCGGGTTCGGCCCCGGTGGGGGTTCGCGGCGTCCGCTCGGAATTGCCGTGGTCGGCGGACTCCTGTTTTCGCAGGCGCTCACGCTGTACATCACGCCGGCCTTCTACGTCGCGATGGACCATCTTTCCACCCGGCTTCATCCGGCCGGGGACGCGCAGCCGGCGGCAAGCTATCCGGCTCCCTCCCTGTAGACTCCCGAAGGTGCCCGCCCGGGCGCGGGCTCAGTGCCAGTACCAGCGGTCGGTGAGGAGCGTCAGGACGCGATGCTCATAGCGGATACCATCCTGCTGGCCGTAGTAGTTCTGGAGGGCCAGCGCGTAGTCGCCATGGGCCCGGCGGAGATAGTAGTGCAGGATGGCGCACCCGATCCTGAGGTTGGTGCGCATCCGGAACAGGTTGTCCCCCGGGCGGCCGATTTGGCGGAGCCAGAACGGCATGATTTGCATGAGACCCAGTGCCCCGGTGGAAGAAACCGCAAAGCGGTGGAAGTCGCTTTCCACGTTGATGATGGCGAGTACCAGTTCGGGGGAGACGTGCGCTTGGGCAGCAGCCGTATGGACGGCGAGTAAGAGCTGGGTGCGCGCGCGCGGATTGGCCACGTAGGGCTGAAGACGCCGGGACATGACCCTGAGCCAGACCCGGGCCACAATTGGGCTGTGAAACCCGGATCTGTGTTCGGCCATTGCCTTGCGAAGGTATTGATCCAGTGCCGGGTCGTGTCGGGGTGCGGGTCCAGCCTGTGCACCACCGGCGAGAAGCGCCAAGGCCAGTCCGCCGTATCGTAGGAAACGGATGGACATCTCAGGAGGGGTTGCACATCCTGGCGAGGACGGTATCGCAGGCGTCTTGCGGGCCGAGCAGCTGGGTGGTACGGCTCTTCCGATCCCGCCATTCCACCCGACCCTCCGCGAGCCCCCGTTCCGAGACCACGATCCGTTGCGGAATACCGATGAGATCAAGGTCGGCAAACATCGAACCCGGCCGAAGATCCCGGTCGTCTAACAGGGTTTGACACCCTTTGGATTCCAGTTCGGTTTCAAGGGCACAGGCGGTCTCCCAGACCCGGGATGAGCTTTTTCCGCCGATGGGTGCGATGGCGACCACGAAGGGTGCGAGCGGTTCGGGCCAAGTGATCCCCCATTCGTCGTGGTGCTGCTCGATCGCGGCAGCCACGATGCGGCTGACCCCAATGCCGTAGCAACCCATCCACAAAGGCTTCTCGCCGCCAGACTCGTCCTGGAAATAAGCATGGAGGCGCTCGCTGTACTCCGTCCCGAGCTGGAAGATGTGGCCGACCTCGATTCCCCGTACGAGCCGTAGTCGACCCGTCCCGTCCGGGCTCGGGTCTCCACTGGCAACAACCCGCAAATCATGGGCTGGTGGCTCCGGACAGTCGCGGCCCCAGTTCACTCCATGCCAGAGCTGGTCCGGCGCGTTCGCCCAGGCTGAGAAATCGGCGAGGTGAGCCGCCGCATGATCCGCCACGAGTGGGCAGGGCAGGTCCAGCGGTCCGAGGTGGTTTGCCTCGAGCGGGTAACGTTCGTTCCACTCGACGGGTGAAACCGGTTCCGCGTATCCCAAGACGTGGGCCACCTTGATCGGATTGAGCACATGACCGGCACAGAGAGCGATGGCGTGGAATTCACCAGCCGGGCTCTTGACGAGTTCGATTCTGATCTGTGGCTCCTCGTCGTTGGCGGAGGCGGGCCGTCGCGAAGACGGGGAGCCGATCCGGATCTTTTCAAGCGGCCGTTGTGCCGGTGGTCGAGAACCTTGGGGAGATCGGGCTTCGGCCAGTTCCACATTCGCCGCATAGGAGCCTCCATCCGAAAGTGCCAGCAGATCCTCTCCGGCGTCGGCCAGCACGTGAAACTCGTGTGAAAAGCGTCCCCCGATTGCACCGGAGTCAGCGGCCACCGCACGGGCCTCAAGCCCGAGTCTCTGAAAGATCCGGTGATAGGCGGTATGCATGCGGTCATAGCCCTCCCGGAGGGAAGATTCCGAGACATGAAAGGAGTAGGCATCCTTCATGACAAATTCACGGGCGCGCATGACCCCGAACCGCGGGCGGATCTCATCGCGGAACTTGGTCTGGATCTGGTAGAAAGTGAGCGGGAGTTCGCGGTATGAACGGATTTCGCGGCGGGCCAGGTCCGTGATCACCTCTTCGTGGGTGGGACCGAAACAGAAAAGCCGGTGATGTCGATCCGTGAGGCGCAGCAGTTCGGGTCCGTACTTGGTCCAGCGATTCGATTCCTGCCAGAGTTCGGCGGGTTGGATGGCCGGCATGAGCAGTTCGATGGCACCTGCCCGGTTCATTTCCTCGCGGACGACCTCCTCCACACGGCGCAAGACC
This sequence comes from Pseudomonadota bacterium, assembly GCA_021828425.1. The sequence goes on from JAKARN010000021.1 coordinate 7,739, forward strand.
CTGAGCCCGAGCGGAAGCCAGGTGTAGATGCCGGCTGCAACCGGACGGATCATTCCGGCGCGCAACATGAGACGATGGCTGGCCAGCTCGGCTTCAGCCGGGGTTTCCTTCAGGGTGAAAAGACCAAGGGCACTTGTTCGCATGGGGAACCGGTGGGGAGGCAAAGATCGGAAAATCGGTTCAATTTAACATGAAGTGGCGTGTGGACCTCCCTGTTCCGGTGCGGAACCGGACCGGATGGAGTCGTCTGGACTATGATGGAGACATGGCCATCGTGATTCCGGCAGCCAGGTCAGCTTCCTTCGTGCACCCTGGATGCCGGGGGTGACCGAATGACCCGACCTGCCAGGCCGCAAGGCAACCGTTCCACCCCGGTGGATACCCCCCCTGGTTTATCTCTGGGTGACCGGGTCGGCATCTTGGGCTATGGCTCACAGGGGCGAGCCCAAGCTCTGAATTTGCGGGATTCCGGGGCCACCGTCCGGATTGGTTTGCGGGAAGGTTCGGCGAGCCAGGCACACGTCCACCGGGACGGCCTTGAGTCCAGTTCGCTCGACACGCTGGCCCGCGAGATGGACTGGCTCGCTTTCCTGATCCCTGATGAGGTCCAACCTGCGGTTTATGCCGGGCTCGAACCCCTGCTCAAGCCCGGCACAGCACTCGTGTTTGCCCACGGTTTCAATATCCATTACCAAAAAATCATTCCCCGGAATGACCTGGATGTGCTCCTCGTGGCACCACTGGCCGTGGGTGAGAAAGTCCGCGCGTTATATGAGTCAGGAGGGGGGCCGCCTTGTGTCATTGCCTGTGCCCGGGATGTCACCGGCCAGGCGCTTGTGCGTGCACATCGCTACGCACAGGCGCTGAACCGCACGCCGGTGCGGGTGTTCAAATCGAGCTTTGCCGAGGAAACGGAGACGGATCTCTTTGCCGAACAGGCGATTCTCTGCGGGGGACTGAACCACCTGATCGCGGCGGGCTTTGAAACACTCGTGGCGGCCGGCTACCAGCCTGAAATTGCCTACTTCTGTTGCTTGGAGGAGGTCAAGTACATGGCGGACCTGATTTATGCACGTGGGTTGGCCGGCATGCGTGAAGCCATCTCGACCACCGCCGAGTACGGGGACTACACCCGGGGGCCGCGGGTCATCGGTGAGGCCACCCGGGTCGCCATGTCCGATCTCCTGGCTGAGATCCGCTCGGGAGCCTTTGCCCGGGAGCTTGAACAGGAACTTCAGAAGGGGGCAACACGGCTGACCGATTTCCGCCGCCGGGCACATGAACAGGCCATCGAGTCCGTGCGGCATCGCGTGCTGGGCCACACCCCGGAAACAGCGGATCCGGGAGGAGCCTGATCATGGTGGATGCCCCCCTTCCCTCGTCTTCCGGAACGGACCCCAACCTGAGGCGAAAACGCCGGATCTACCTTTTGCCGAACCTGTTAACGACGGCCGCGCTCTTCGGCGGGTTCTACGCGATCATCGCCGCCCTCAATGTCCGTTATATCCACGCGGCGGTGGCTATTTTTTTCGCTGCCGTGATGGATGGTCTCGATGGACGGGTCGCCCGCTGGACGCGGACGGCCACGGAGTTTGGCAAGGAATATGACAGCCTGTCGGATGTCGTGGCGTTCGGTCTGGCCCCGGCCATCGTGATGTACCGGTGGGCTTTTGTCCCTTTCCTCCACGAGACCGGAAACGTGGCCCGCTGGGGGTGGCTTGCGGCCTTCTTTTACACCGCGGCGGCCGCCCTCCGTCTGGCCCGGTTCAACGTCCGCTCCCAGGCGTTGGACAAGCGTTATTTCCAGGGACTGCCCTCTCCGGCGGCGGCCGGGCTCATGGCCAGTCTGGTCTGGCTGTTGGTGCCCTGGTCGAGCGAGCACTGGACGATGATTCCGGCGTGGCTCGCCACCATGGGATGCGGAGTGCTCATGGTGAGTCCCATTCCCTATTACAGCTTCAAGGACCTGAGCCTCTCGGAGCATGTCCGCTTCCGCTGGGCGATTGCGATCCCGCTCCTCCTGATCGTCATCGCGATCAGTCCACCCAAGATGCTTTTTGCCTTTTTGTTCTGTTATGCCCTGTCCGGACCGGCGGTCGGTCTGTGGCGACGCCTGTTTCGGCGTCGCCGGAGCGGGTTCATTCCATGAGTTCAGGGAAGGAAGTCGAGGTGCTGGATTTTCTGGGTATCCCGGTCTGGGAGCGACGGACCCCCGGGGGTGTGTCCGGAGCCCGCGACGGATCCCATGACCGGCCGGAACCTCCGTTGGACCCCGAGACTCTGCCGCCAGTGACAACTCTCGGCTGGGAAGATTTGGCCCGGCGGGTTTCTGGCTGTGAAATGTGCGGTCTGTGTCGCACCCGTCAGCAGACGGTCTTCGGATCGGGATCCCGGCAGGCGGATTGGATGTTCATTGGGGAAGCGCCGGGAGCAGATGAGGACCGCGAAGGGCAACCTTTTGTCGGGCGGGCCGGACAACTGCTCACTTCCATAATCGAGGCCATGGGGCTCGAACGGTCAAAGGTCTACATTGCCAATGTGCTCAAATGCCGCCCGCCGAAAAACCGGGATCCCGAACCCCAGGAAATTGCCTCCTGTCGGCCGTTTTTGGAACGGCAGGTGGACCTGGTAGCCCCTCGGATCCTGGTTGCGCTGGGCCGGATTGCCGCACAGAGCCTTCTCGGTACCGAGCAGCCGCTCTCCCGCTTGCGTGGCACGGTTCATACGCTGGGCGGGAAGATTCCGCTGGTCGTCACCTATCATCCGGCCTACCTCCTGCGCAATCCGGTGGCCAAACGGGAGGTTTGGCGGGACCTCTGCCTGGCCTTGGAACAGGCCGGATCCTAGGCGGAGGATTAATGGCAGTTGCCGTGCTCCCGCCACGCTCCTTCCACCGGATGAAGGTGCGGGATCTGCCGGAAATCCTCCAGATCGAGCAGTCCGCTTACCGCCAATGCTGGACCGAACAAATTTTCCGTGATTGCCTGAAAGTGGGTTATGACGGGTGGGTACTCATGGAAGGCCGTGAGATTGTCGGTTACGGGATTGTCGCCCTCGCAGTCGGAGAAGCCCATCTGCTCAATCTCTGTGTCTCGCCACCCCATCAGGGCAGGGGATTCGGTCGCGCGCTTCTCGACTATCTCATCGATTGGTCGATCCAGTGCGGGGCAGGGGTCATGTTCCTCGAGGTCCGGGTATCGAATACCCGGGCGCAGTCACTGTACCGGAGCTGTGGTTTCAGGCTGATCGGCGAACGGCCGGGTTATTATCCGGCCGAGCCTCCCTTGATTCGGGAGGATGCCTGGGTGTTCCGGCTGGATCTGTCCTGAGCACACCGGATCCCGGTGTCGTGACCCCGGTTTCCCGGACTCGGCCTCAGCCGGACGGTACCCGGGAGTCCCCGGCGTCACGGTCCGGGTGGACCCTTTAAAATGGAGCGGACCCCACCGGACCGCTCTCTTGGATACACTGGAACGACAGATCTCCATCCGCCGGAGCTTTGCCATCATTTCCCATCCGGATGCCGGCAAGACGACGCTGACCGAGAAGTTACTCCTGCTTGGAGGGGCGATCCAGCTGGCCGGTCAAGTCAAGGGTCGGCGGGTACGGCGCCATACCCATTCGGACTGGATGCGTCTCGAGCGGGAACGCGGGATTTCGGTGACGACTTCGGTCATGCAATTCCCGTACGGGGATTGCCTGTTCAACCTGCTGGATACCCCCGGGCACGAGGATTTTTCCGAGGACACCTACCGGACCCTGAGCGCGGTCGATTCCGCGCTCATGGTGATTGATGCCGCAAAGGGCGTCGAGGAACGGACCCTCAAGCTGATGGAGGTCGCACGCCGCCGTCAGACACCGATCATCACCTTCATCAACAAGCTCGACCGGGACAGCCTTGAACCCTTGGCTCTTCTGGACGACATTGAACGCAAACTGGGACTTGTGACGGTTCCCCTGACGTGGCCGGTGGGGCGGGGCCGCGAGTTTCGCGGTCTTTACGACCTTCGGGGTGATCATTTTTCGGTCTATGAGGTGGAGGACCCGGAACGGGCCGGGATCGAACGGCGTATCGAGGGCTGGGCGAGTGTGGAGGGCCAGGCTTTTCTCGGTGCCGGATCCCGAGCTTTTCATGATGAAATGGAACTGCTCCGGGCCTTGGCCCCATCCTGGGATGTGGCCGACTATCAAGAGGGACTTGTGACACCGGTCTTTTTCGGCTCGGCGCTGAGCGGGTTCGGTGTTCGTCCGCTGCTGGATGCCTTCTGCGAGTTTGCCCCTTCACCCCGATCCCAGCCTGCGGGCGAGAGGACCGTCCGGCCGGAGGAGCCCACGCTCAGCGGTTTTGTGTTCAAAATCCAGGCAAACCTGGATCCCCAACATCACGATCGCATGGCCTTTGTCCGACTGTGTTCGGGCCGCTACCGGCCCGGCATGCGCTGGTTCCAGGTCCGAACCGGGCGGGAAATCAAGATCTCCGACGCGCGAACCTTTTTTGCCAATACCCGTAGCCAGTCGGAAGAGGCAGTCGCGGGAGACATTCTCGGCTTGCCCAACCATGGGACGATCCGTATTGGCGATGTCTTCACAGAAGGAGAACGCCTAACTTTTGCCGGAATCCCGGATTTCGCACCGGAATGGTTCCGCCGGATCGTGCTGGAGGATCCGTTGAGGTCCAAGACCCTGGCTCGCGGACTCGGAGAACTGGCGGAGGAGGGGGCCGCCCAGTTTTTCCGGCCCCTTGAAGGCCAGGACTGGATCGTGGGCGCCATCGGGCCGTTGCAGTTCGATGTGGTGGCGGCCCGCCTCGAGGATGAGTACCAGGTTCGCTGCCGTTTTGAGTCCCTACCCATCGTGACGGCCCGCTGGGTCGAGGGAGAGGGCGGGACACTGGCCGTTTTCAAAAACCAGCTGGCTCCCCATCTGGCCTATGACCACTTGGAGGGCTTGGTTTACCTGGCACCCAACCGAGTT
>JAKARN010000380.1 GCA_021828425.1 Pseudomonadota bacterium
TCTCCCTTGGGCGAGAGAGCGGATCTCGTCGAGCCTTTCGAGAAGAGCGCGTGGCACCGAAACGTCCCGGGGATGTCCGGCGAGGGGCAGGAGGGTTCCGTCCACATCCAGGAAAAAGGCACTCTTCCGGCAGTCCACACCAGGAGGCGGGACTGGGGATGGAGCTTCAGCCAACGGAAGGGACTGTGTCCTGCGGGAGGACCCGGGGAAAGACATGACCGGTCCATTATGGACAATGGTGGGCAGCATTGCAAACCTGGCAGAAAGCAAGAATATGGATTTCCAGATGAATTTTTCCCTTCCAGCCTTGTCGATCCCACGCCCGGCGCCATTCGCAAAAGCTCCGGATGAGCCTGCGCGCACAGTTCCCTGTACACTGGCACCCACCATCCATGCGGAGGGGGAGCTCCCCGGATTGCGAATCCCGGTGGAGGACAGTCTCCCATGTGGCAGCCGTGGTTCGTCCTCGCGGTCCTACTCGTCACCCTGGTCCTCCTGGCCTCGGGATTCTGGCGCTATGACCTCGTTGCGGTCCTGGCCCTTCTGACCCTGGCTATTTCCGGGATCCTGCCTCCGGGAGAGGTATTCCGGGGCTTCTCCAGTCCGGCGGTGATCACCGTGGCGGCGGTCATGGTAGTCGGGCGTGCGCTCTGGAACGCGGGCATCATCGATGCGGTGAGCGGCTTCATCAGCCGTTCCGTGCACTCCCCCCGCCTGCAGTTCTTGGCCCTCACGGGGGTCCTCGCCCTGTGCTCGACGGTTGTGAGCGACGTGGGGGCACTGTCGGTCTTCCTGCCGGTGGCCACCCAGCTCGCCCGGAAAAGCAGGCGGCCGCTGGGACAAATCCTCATGCCACTCTCGTTCAGCGCCATCCTGGGCGGCATCGTGACCCTCATCGGAACGACTCCGAACATCCTGATTTCTGGCTACCGTCTGAAAAGCACGGGGCATCCCTTTGGTTTTTTCGCCTTCACGCCGGTGGGTGCCGCTGTGGCAGTCGCGGGTCTTCTCTTTCTCTGGCTACTTTCGGGTACGCTCGTGCCGGGTCGACCGAGGCGTGGAAAAACGGAGGAGGCAGAGGCCCCTACCTACTGGGCCGAGGTTATCGTGCCGGCGGAATCCCCCTTTGTCGACCATGCACTGGGCGAACTCCAAGAGGGAATCGATGCTGACTTTGCGGTCGGCGGAGTGGTCCGGGATGAGGAACGCAAGCCCGCAAACCGCTATCTCCGCCTCCGGGCGGGCGACGTGCTTCTGGTCCGGGCCGAGCCTGATGATCTCAAGGTCTTCTTGGATGCGAGCAAGATGACGCTGACCGGCAGCCAGGAGGTGGCCGGTCGCTTCCAGGTCACGAACGAAATGGCGCTCGAACAGCTGATCCTGCCCCGGGATTCCGGGCTCATTGGCCAGAGTGCCCGATCGGTCCGCCTGCGCCAGCGGTACGGCATCAACCTGCTCGCCCTCTCCCGTCACGGCAGCCGAGTGCGGGGCCGGCTTGCGGATGTGTGCCTGGAGGCCGGCGACCTGCTTCTGGTGCATGGTGACCGGCAGGTGGTGGACGAGGCCGCGGCCCGGTTCCGGCTACTTCCGCTGGCCTCGCCCGAGACCCGCCTGGTCAAGCCGACGCGGATCCTGTCGGCGTTCACCCTTTTCGCGGGAGCGGTCGCGGCGGTCGCTTCGGGCTGGGTCTCCGCACCCGCGGGTTTTCTCGCTGCGGCAGTGGTTCTCGTCCTCACGGGACACCTCACGTTGCGGGAGGTTTATGACAGCGTGGAGTGGCCCATTTTGGTCCTCCTCGGTTCCTTTCTCTCGATCAGCCTGGCTTTTGAAAAGACCGGTGATGCCCAAGCGGTCGCGCATCTCCTCCTTCTGGTCGGTCGACACTGGCCCCTGGCTGCCTTGCTCGGCCTTTTCATTGCCGTCTCGATGGTTTTCAGCAACTTCGTGAACAACGCGGCCACCGCGGTGATCTTCGCACCCATCGCGATCCATGTGGCCCAGGGGATCGGGATCTTGCCGGACCCCCTCCTAATGGCGGTTGCGATCGGGAGCTCCCTGCCGTTCTGGACACCCATCGGACATCAATGCAACGCGCTCGTGCTGACACCCGGGGGCTACCGTTTCTCCGATTACTGGAAGCTGGGTTTTCCCCTGTCGTTGGTCACGGGAACCATCGCCGTCCTTGCCATCCTCGTGGTTTGGCCGGCGCATCCATGAGGTGCCCTTTGGGGCCCAATTGGGGTGGTGTGTGCTTCCTTGAGGACGGTGGTTCGGGGTGGTTGATTAAGTACGCATAAATACGGCAAAATACCGTACGCAGCTGAAGTGCCCGTTTGAACCGTCATGGGGAGATGCCATGACCGCCGCCACTGCCCGTTTCGACCTCAAGCTCAAGGAAGACGAGAAAAAACTCTTCTCGGAAGCCGCCGCGCTGATGGGCACCACGACGGAGGGCTTTGTGCGGACGGCGGCCAAGGAAAAGGCTCGGGCCTTGCTGGAACAGGAGACCCGGGTCAGCATGTCGGCGCGGGACTTCGCCCGCTTCGTGGCCGCCCTGGATCGACCCTTTGCTCCCAACAAGGCCTTGGAAAAGGTCCTGCAGTCGGGTG
>JAKARN010000381.1 GCA_021828425.1 Pseudomonadota bacterium
GATCTGTTTGCCGGAATCCGCCTGAGACATCCCATCGAGGATCGGCTGGTTCCCGTGGTCTTGGGCACCCATGTGGAACATGATGTGGGAACAGGAGCCATCCATACCGCACCGGCTCACGGGCTCGAGGATTACGAGATCGGCCAGCACTACGGTTTGCCGCTCGAAAACCGGGTCGATGACCACGGTCGCTATGATGCCTCGGTCGACCGTTTTGCCGGCCTGTCGATTCGGGATGCGGATCAACCCATTCTCGCGGAGTTGCGGAGGACCGGCACCCTTCTCCACGCGAGCGCCTGGAATCACAGTTACCCCCATTGCTGGCGCCACAAAACCCCCGTCATCTTCAGGGCCACCCCCCAGTGGTTCATCCCACTCGGCGCGACCGGCCTCCGTGAACGTGCGCTCGAGGCTGTGGATGCCGTCGAGTGGATCCCCGACTGGGGCCGGGAACGCATGGCCCAGATGATCCGCAACCGACCGGACTGGTGCATCTCGCGCCAGCGAATCTGGGGCGTCCCACTGGCCCTGTGGGTCCACGACTCCTCGGGTGCCCTCCACCCTGAAACCCCCGAGCGGCTCATCGAGCTGGCCGGACGGATCGAACGGATGGGGGTCGAGGCCGCACTGTCGGCTCCCGAAGAACGCTCTCCCCCTCCCGGCTATCACCGGCTCGGCGATATCGTCGATGTGTGGCTCGACTCCGGACTCACCCACCGCACCGTTCTGGCCCAGCGTCCCGAACTGGGCTGGCCGGCCAATCTCTACCTCGAGGGTTCGGACCAGCACCGCGGCTGGTTTCAGTCTTCCCTGCTCACCTCCGTCGCATTGACCGGACAAGCCCCTTATCGGACCGTCCTGACCCATGGATTCACCGTCGACGAACGGGGACATAAAATGTCCAAGTCCCAGGGCAACGTGATTGCCCCCCAAACGGTGATCGACCGACTCGGCGCCGATGTGCTGCGCCTTTGGGTCTCGAGCAATGATTACCGCTCCGAACTCGCGGTCTCCGATGCCATCCTTGACCAGACGGCGGACATCTACCGGAAACTCCGCAATACCCTCCGTTTCATCCTCGCCAACCTGGGTGATTTCGACCCCAACCACCAAAGCATTCCACCCGAACGTTGGCTGGCCTTCGACCGCTGGCTTCTCACTCGACTGCGCGCTCTCGATGACGAAGTCCGCGAGGCCTACCGACGTTATGCCTTTCATGTCATCCATCAGAAGCTTTTGAACTTCTGCACTGTCGATCTGGGAAGCCTCTACCTCGACATTGTGAAGGACCGCCTCTACACCACCCCCGCCGACTCCCACCCCCGGCGTTCGGCCCAAAATGCGCTCAAGACCACCGCCCTGAGCCTGATTCACTGGCTGGCTCCCCTCATCCCGTTCACGGCCGAGGAAGCCTGGAAGGAGCTGCCGGGAACCCATGCGGAATCGGTGATGCTGTCCACCTTCCCCACGCTGCCATCACCCGGCCGTGTGCAATCCCCCTACCCGTGGGAAACCCTGCTTGAGGTCCGGAATACCATCAACCAAAGGATCGAGGAGGAACGCCGTGCCGGTCACATGGGGAAAAGCCTCGAGGCTGGGGCCCATCTCTACCTGCCTCCCCCGCTCCTCCAGGCCGTGATTCCGATGCAGGCGGAGCTGCATTTCTTTTTTCTGACCTCCCAAGTGAGCTTACGGCCCACGCCCGGCCCAAGCGATGCCTGGCCGGTTGCCGGAATAGCCGATGCGGCCATCACGCTTCACAAGGCCCCGGGCAGACGCTGCGAGCGCTGTTGGCACTGGCGGGAAGACGTGGGCCGGTTCGAGGATCACCCGGGACTCTGCGTACGCTGTCACGGGAACCTTTTTGGATCACCGGAACACCGTGAGTTCATCTAGCTCCACAAGACGCTCGAGGAACCTGGGGCAGGCCTGGCCCTATCTTGCCCTGAGCACTTTTGTTGTCACCCTCGACCAGTGGAGCAAGAACCGGATCCGAAAAACCATCCCGCTGGATGGACGCATCCGGCTCAATGCCTTCCTGAACCTGACCGACGTCGAGAACCGGGGTGCAGCCTTCAATTTTCTGAATGGCCACTCGGCATGGCCCAATCTCCTTTTTCTGGGCCTGGCCAGCCTAGTCTCGACTGTCATCCTGTTCTGGATCTTGAGCCTCCCAAAGGCTCAGCGGCGTCTGTCCCTCCCCCTCTGCCTGATTCTTGGAGGAGCGGTGGGAAATGCACTGGATCGCTTGCGTTTCGGGTACGTGATCGACTTCATCCAGGTCCATTATGGAATTTGGTACTATCCCGCCTTCAACGTGGCGGATTCGGCCATTACGGTCGGGGCCTGCCTGCTGCTCTGGCACTTTCTGAGGCCGGGATCCCGGACGCACCGTCCGGCAGATGGAAGGCGACAGCCGACCTGACGGTGCCTTCCGGTACCGGCCCGACCCGTCCCCTGGAGGCTTTTCGCATGACCCCTGACCCTCCCCCAGCCTCTCCCCACATGCTTCATTCCGAGGAAAAAGACCAAGGCAGCCCCGTTCCTCCTTTCCATCTGGCCTTTCCGGTCCACGATCTCGAGGCAGCCAGAGGCTTTTACGGGG
>JAKARN010000382.1 GCA_021828425.1 Pseudomonadota bacterium
GAGAATCCCATCGCTCCGGATCACGGCCTTGGCACCTAGTGCATCCGTTAGCGTCCTGATTTTCTCCCTGCTGCCTTCCAAGGCCTCTTTCAGTTGGACGTTCTCGGCCTCGAGCTGGTCCACCCTTGTCTTCACTTCTTCCCTCGGTCCAGGGTTCACGCCGCCGGGCTTCGGAGTCCTCGAGCCAGGTTCCTGCGGTTCCTCATGGTCGCCTTCCGGACCCTGCGCCTTCAACATGGAGATCCATCTGCTGACGGTGCTTTGTGGCAGCCCGAGCTCCTTGGCAATTTCGGCCTGAGTTTTCCGTGGACCGGCCAGAATCTTCTCGAGCCTGTCCACCGGAAATGCATGCTTCGCTGCCTTTGTGTGGCGCATCAGTTGTGTTCTGTCCTGGAAGGTTTCGGAGCAATACCTGCACGCCAGATCGTGCTTTTCATCGTCCTTGTGGCCTTCCTGGGCGCCCACGAGCGTGACCTGTGGGGCCGCGGCAACGGGACGGTCGCATTTCTTTCCCCCGTGCAGGCAGTCCTGGCAGTGCTGGGTGAAGAACCGGTGGCCATCCTGAACGTATGCGTGCTTCGCGGCGCCGTCCCTTTCCAGCATGTCGTGGCCGCAAACGCATTTCTGAATCGGCAGGCTGATCATTGGTCAGCCCTCCGGGGTCGCCGACGGATCTGTTCCCTCTCCTCGAGGAAGGTCTTGAAATAAGGGGGGTCTGATTTCTGCTTGTCCCTGACGCATTTTATTGAACAGTAGTCGACGGAGGGTTCCGTCGGGGCCCCGCAGACCTTGCAGATCATGGCTGCGCCTCCTTGAGGACTTTGTCCCTGGTCTTGGTCCAGTATCTCTCCCCCTGGTCTTCGTCCCTATTCCGGGCTGCTTCCAGGGCACTAATCAGCCTGAGAACCTGTGGGTCAGCCCTGAGCCACTCCTCCCTGGTCTTGTGGCTGCCTTTCATTGCGGGATCGCCCCCTCATCTTCTCCAGGCACCAGCTGCTTTGGACTCAGCCCCTTTTCCTTCCAGCCCTCAATGAGTTTCACCAGGGCTTCACCGCATTCGATGCAGATTTCCAGCCTCATAAGGGGCTTATGGTCGTGCGGTCCGATCCTGAGCCATGCGTTCGCATTGTCATATTTCGTGCCGCAGGAAGCGCAGATCATGTGGCCGCCTCCCGTTCCCTTACGGCGGGCACAGAAATTGGGAAGTCTCCATGCGCCTGTGCCGGGGAAGTCTTATAAGGTTCTAGGCCGTAGACTGATCGGGAAGTCTCGATGAATGAGATCAGAGTGTTACATATTCCAGCGATTGTTGTGTGGACTATTGGGTTGGCTGGAGTACTCAACCAGGTATACGGCCTTGTGAATTTTCTCTCTGTGTGGGCAAACGATATCGTTTCTCCCTCACAATCCAACACTTTCGCATTGATTATCCATGGGCTCATGTTTGTCGGGGGAATCGCTGGACATCTTGCCATAGAAAAGATGGCGTGATCCATTTCACTCGCCTCCTGTTCTGAGAAGCGAATCTTTAAGGGTGACGAGAAAAAGAGTGGTACACCACCAGACTATCGCCGAGCTAACCAGGGCACCAATGGGCGGCACGTTCGGATCCGTAAGTGCAACCGTCGTAAGGGTGCCAAGTGCTACGAACGCTGCTGGCAGCATTCCGTCTTTTGGAGAGGTCTTCATACAGTCACCTCCTGCTTCTGGCGGTGCTCTTGATCGTCCGAATCCTCATACTCGAATACCGCGATCATTCTGGTGAGATCCTCGACCTCCCTGTCGGAGAGATCGCACTTCAACTGGGCCACGATCTCGGTGAAAATGTCTCTGAGCAGATCCTTTCTACTGCCCCTTTCCGTGGTCCACAACCTCGTCGTTCCATCCGCCCATGACGATTTCACCTGATCCTGCTTGTATCCCCTGCTAAGGGCCCAGTCGAGGAACCAGGCAGCAGTCTCGGCATATGCCTCTTCCGGCTCCTGGAGAAATTCCTCGTACTCCGCAATGCAATCCTTCCCCTCCTGTTTTATCGAGTAATTGAACCCATCCGGAACCTTCAACCTGAGCGGTTTTCCAAGAGAAATTGTTGCAACTCTCATGCGTTCTGCCCCCAAAACGTTATGGCAGACCCATGCATGTTCAAACCATGGCTGTTTTCAGGAACAGAAAAGAGAAGAGGTATGTGGAAAAGGGATTGGTGAGCACTGGAGAGGCCACCTTTGATGCTGCCACTAGGAGACCGGTGGGAGCAGCTAGGCACGCCTACAAAGCAGGGCAGGACTTTGACAAGGCCTACAAGGCGGCCAAAGAGAAGTCTCCCGGAAGCCCCAAAAAGAAGAACACTGGAAAGCACAAGTAACAGACGACCCCTCATGCCCAGTTCCACCCCGCAAGGAAAAAAGACAGAAACTTAATTAGAGCGGTTCTAAATGTCATCCAGAAACCTCCTTTGGGGTGGCGCGCAAACCATTACCTTCGGGGGATCCTTTTTTTAATTTTTCCAGTGATCCTTGAGGCATTTGATACGGAGCTGACCTATCGACCGATACCGTGACCTCGCCTTTCTCCGTTTTCAAAATGACACTTTCATGGTCTTTCCAG
>JAKARN010000383.1 GCA_021828425.1 Pseudomonadota bacterium
GGGGTGTCCCCCAGTCTGGATTGTATGACGGATTTTTGGAACCAAGTCGTAGCCGGTTACTGCGTCTTCGATCTGGACATCACATAGTACGAGTTCGTAGGCGTTTTCCCGAAGAGCTTGAAGGGCCTCAATGGGGGTTGAAAAGTGGTGGAGGGTGACTCCCATCTTGGCAAACAGATTCTGCATATGCTTTGCCGCCACTCGGCTATCATCAAGGTACAGAACGGGTAGAAAAGATTGGACCGCGTAATCCCGGATCCGATCTTCAAGGATCCGCTGAATGGCGGGTAGGTCTTGTCGGTCGACCACCTCCCAAACCGGTTCTTTCATAAGCGCTGTCCCCCAACTGTCCGGGTTGGACGTGACCACAACCGGACGGAAGAGGGGAATCGGGGCCAGCCGCTGGATGCAGGCGAGACAATGCTCTCCATCCATATCAGGAAGGGTATGGGAAATCAGCCCCGTATGGCAGGTAGATTCTTGTGCCCACCGAATGGCTTCTTCCCCCGTTATCGCAAAAACTGGTTCCTGCCCCAAGTCGCGGATCAGGCGCTCCCAAGCGAGGTGGAACAGGCGCGAGCTTTCAGCAACCAGGATTTTCACGATGCAGGAAGTGGTGATTCGCCTTGAGAAGTGGTCGGCCACTCGGCGACTGGGTACAGATGTCGGGAGACGGGGTCCCGGAACAGGTGCCGATAAAAGAAATCGAGACGGCGGCGGGGGTTTCCCGCAAAGCGGGGATTGAGGATCCGGCGAAGAAAACCACGTGCGAGTTTCGGGTGGGTCCTGAGAAGTTGGCGGGCGATTGTTTCCAAACGAGCCTGATGCATGTGGGGCAGGTGGTCAAAAAGATTATGGAAAAAACCAAGGTATAAAAGGTTATATGGGCTGTCTGGATCAAGAAGGGCGACAACTAGGGCGCTTTGGGTTTGATTAAGTGGAACAAAAGCAGAACCCGCAGGATAGGTGAGCAAGCGGATTTTTTGTAGCGTCCGGTACGAATGGATGGTGGGCGTCCGCGTCTGGGGTGGAATACTCCACCGGATCCTCTCTAGTTGATCGACGATGACACGAAGTGTCCGAGCTCTGCGAAAAATCTTCATTTTTATTCCGTTTCGTTTAAGTGCTTGTATTGCGCGAATAAAAACCGATGGTATGAGATAGCCAGAAATGCCAGACTGTTTCAGGGTTATAAACGGCCGCGCAAAACGGGGAACTATGTAGTTCTGCGGCTGATGTTTGTTATAGCGGACCCAGACTGTCCCAGAAATCGGGCTCAGGGTTTCATCGTACGCGTATGTATGGAGTAGGAAGGGGGTTGCTTTCCTTACGGTCTTCCCGGACAGGGGCAGATCGACCACAACAGGATCTCCATGTGCGTTGGTGCGTGATTGGGTTCTGGCACGGAGAATCTTGGAGCGATTCTGGATCAGAAGGTTGAACCACGGATCCAGCATCCGCCAGATCTTGGTCGACAGATGTTGACCCTTTGGCTTGCTGTTCCAGATCCACCGGAATGCGAGTGCGTGGTTTAACGCGCTGTAGGGAATCGGGTCCGAGAGCCTACTGGGTTCCGTGGTGACTCCAAGGCTTGGACTTGCAGGGTTGAGTAGCCGGAACCAGGTACGGACCTGTACATTGTGTTGTTGCCAGGCAGATCGGGCTTCGGAAGTGAGGCGATGGGCGAGAGCTGAAAGTGGAGCAGGGAGGAGAGCAGCGGGAGCACTCCCAAAAAGACATTGAGCTCGCCAATTTGCGGTTTCGGCACCTGCGAGTTCCATCACCACATCAGGGTTCCACTGGTGGAACAAGCGGAGCCAGTTACGAACCCCTTGCGAATGGGCCTTGAGCAGGTCTACGTCCGGGTGATCCCAAGGGCTGAGAAGACCCGGAATCCGGACGCTGTGCCTGCCACCCGTTCTAGGCGCAACGGTGTCCTCGGACAGAAAAAGAACAAGGGTCAGATGATCAAGGAGACGGTGACGGAGTTGGGGGTTGGCCAGGCGATGGAAAAGGGTTTGGGCGACCATGCGGGTGGTATGGCCTGGATGATCCAAGGGGGGAGTGATGAAAACCGTTAGCAATGCCAATTTTGAAGCGGGCGGCTTAGGTGAGTTGCCGAAAATCAGGGCATAGCGAGTGCCCCCATTTTTGGAATGATCGGGAAAACGCTCAAGATGTAGCCAAGTAGCCGATGTAGTTCCGAGCCTCTGGATAAAACCCGAGTGCTCCTCTCGGGATCCCCGGTATGAGCCAAACCCCTGAACGCCAACAGTGTCGGGAGCCGCGACAGCACCGGTCAGGCAGGTGATAGCCGCCAAGCCGATGAGGGAACACCCCATCACCCGGCGGCCCGCAAGCGTCGGTTTTCTATTCATCATCAGTGTGATATTACCAGAAGTGGATAGGTTTTCTCTTGCCTTGACGCAAAGATCGGACTCCGTCCCAACACGGGTTCAAGGATGAGGGTAAAGGTAGAGTCGGTTCTGGTCTCGAACAAGGATTCCCTGACGGAGGATCTGAACGAGTCGAACCCTTCCCGGGAGCAAAGCACCCTTCCGGTAGGTTCGCATATTGATCACAACGAAGCGTTGGGCGGG
>JAKARN010000384.1 GCA_021828425.1 Pseudomonadota bacterium
ACCGGCCCAATCCAGAGCCTCAACCTGATCAGAAGCTTGAGTCACTCCCAGCAACCCATCCAACTCACCGTTGACCAGCACGGACAGACACGAATCATTACACTCTCCCCCCAAGCCTTGACCGGCTCGACCCCTCACTGAGCATGCATCACAAAACATCAAATGTGCTATTTCCTATGAAACCAAGAATAACCCCGTTTCGACTCTCCTGGCCCCAACTCGTGCTAGTCGGTGCACTGTTGTTATCAATCCCCGCACTGGCACTGCCTCCCAACCCAAGCCCGACAGAAGGTGGGATTATTCTCAATTTCAAACACGCCAAAATCAGGGCGGTAGCCCGCTTGATCAGTCACATGACGGGGGAAGATTTCATCCTGAACCCCCAGGTCCAAGGGAACGTTACGATTATCTCAACTCAACCGATCAGCCCACACGAGGTGTTTGCCACCTTTCTTGCGGTTCTCCAAGTGCACGGATATGCGGCCGTCCCTGTCGCTCCCCACCTTTTCAAAATCGTTCCGGCACTCGAAGCTCATGAAATGCCGGGCCGGATCCCCTCGAGTCCACACGCGGGAGTTCCCGGTGACAGTTTGACAACTGATGTGCTTCACCTACATTTTGTGAATGCCGCTGACCTGGTCCCTGTGTTGCGTTCGTTGATGGGTCCTTCGGCTCAACTCAGTGCCTATCCACCCACCAACAGCCTGATCGTTTCGACGAGGCATAACAACCTGCTTCGGTTGCTGAGAATCGTGAGGGAAGTGGACGAACCCATCGGATTTAACATTTTTCATCTGCATTATGCGTCGGCCAACACGGTCGCCCGTGTACTCACGAAGCTGGTCGGTAACCAGACCAATGGATCGGCCCCCCTCTGGATCGCTGCCGACGAAAGAAACAACAGTATCCTTGTTCGCGGCTCACCTGAGGAACGACTCGAGGTGAGGTCCCTCATTGAACAACTGGACACCCCGGTTCACCATGGAGCGGCGGGCAATACCGAAGTGATCCACCTCCGCTATGCACGTGCGACCCCTCTGGCCAAAATTCTTGAAAGTTACATCAAGGCTGCCCAGTCTGCCCAGAAAGCTGCCAAAAAGGGAGCCCGCTCCAATCGTTTCCGTGCCGTTGTGGTGGCCGACAAAAACACAAATTCCCTGGTTGTCACAGCCCCCCTCCGCTTGATGCGCTCGATCCGGGCAGTCATCAAGAAGCTGGACACCCGGCAGGCCCAAGTTCTGGTCCAGGCCATTATTGCCGAGCTCACCACGAATGTGGCTGCTCAACTCGGCATCACCTGGGTGACGGATGCCCTCGGAACAGCCGGGACAGCCGCACTGACCAACTTTAGTGGCACAGGCACTGGCGTCGTCCAAGTCGGCCAGGCCTATCTCGACAGTACGAGTGGCGGCATTCCCTCCGGGGCAACAGCAACCTCCGCATTGAGCGCCGTACCGGATGGACTGTTGCTGGGTGTGGGCCGGATCGTGCAAAACGGTCTGAGCTTCGCTGCCCTGTTGAATGCTCTTTCGTCAAATACTTCGGTCAATATCCTGTCGACTCCAAGCCTTCTTGCTTTAGACAATCACAAAGCCAAGATTGAAGTCGGCCAAAAAGTTCCGTTCCTGACCGGCCAATACGCTTACAGCGGGTTGGCCAGTGCGGGTTCCACGGCTTCGAGTGTGGTCAACCCCTTTCAAACCATCGAGCGGCATGAAGTGGGCATCACCCTGCAGATCCAGCCGCAGATCAGTGCCGGAAATTCGGTCATTCTCAAGATCAAACAGAAAGACTCCACGCTGGCGCCTCAAGTCAGCGGAGCAATTGACCTGATCACGAATAACCGGAACATCGAGACCACCATTCTGGTCAATAACCGGCAAATCATTGTCTTAGGGGGGATGATCAGCGATCAGATTTCCACCAGTCGAGAGCAGGTTCCATTACTCGGGGATATTCCCTTATTGGGCAACTTGTTCCGTTATCGCAGTACCAGCAAGCAGAAAGAAAACCTCATGGTGTTTCTCCGTCCTACTATTCTCCGAACCAAGGCACAAGCGACTTTTTATACCCGGCGCGACTATGGCCTGATCCGAAGTTACGAGCTGGCACATCAGCGCCCGGTTCCGCTGATGATCGGATCAAAACGTCCAACTTTGCCACCCATGCCGCATGCCTCGACACGCGTGCCCCCCCAATCATCGGGACCGGGAAAGACGCATGGCTAGCCCAGGCCCCGAAACCCGCATGGAATCCTTGCCGCAAAGTGTTCTGGACCCCGCATCAAAACCAGAACCCACGGCCTCCATCCAGTTGCCTTTCATTTTCGCCAAGCGGTATGGGGTCCTTTTGTGTCGGCATCCAGACATGCAGGAGTCCCAGCTCGTCTGCCGCGAGGACACCCCAGCCCTCGCCCTGATCGAGTCAAACCGTTTTCTCGGTCATGGATACCCCATCGAGGTGGTTTCCGCAGACAGCTTTGCCCGCCTACTGCAACAAAGCTATGAACAGCATTCGGGACAGACCATCCATTCCATGGAAAGTTTTGATGGATCCGCGGACTTGCAAAGTGTAGCCGAGCAGCTTCCGGAACAGATC
>JAKARN010000385.1 GCA_021828425.1 Pseudomonadota bacterium
GCCAGGTCATTTAGTCCACCCGGGGCCGGGCCAACCCCCAGACCCTGAACGCCTTGATCCAGAAGCGCCGGGCGCGTTCCGGCTAGGGTGGGTTTCCGGCAGGCGGCACCCGGCAGACCGGGCAAGCCGGGTCCCGGACCATCCGGGTGGACTGGAGACGGCCCGAGTCCGCATCCCACCGCCAGAGCCTTCCCGGCCAGGGACTGGTCCGGCCGAGAATCAGGTCGAGCGTGGCCTGGGCCGCGAGACTGCCGACCAGACCGGCCACGGGCCCCGCGACCCCGTTCGTGCTGCACCGCATCGGATCTCCGATCCCGTCTTCCGGATAGAGGCAGGCATAGCAGGCGGTTCCCGCCTGCCCGAAATCGAAGGTGAGCAGTTGCCCGCCCTGGCCCAGGCAGGAGGCGCCGACGAGCCTCCGGCCGTGGCGCACGCAGAGCCGGTTGATGTCGTAGCGGGTGGCGTAACGATCCGTTGTGTCGAGAACGAGGTCCGCCCGGCGGACCTGGTCTTCGAGTTCCGGGAGGGGGAGGCTCCGGGAGAGTGCCTCGACCCGGATCCCGGAGTTTTGGGCGAGGAGGCGGGCCTGTGCGGCCTGGGCTTTGGGATGGCCCAGGTCTTTTTCACCATAGAGCAGCTGGCGGTGGAGATTGGTTTCGTCCACGGCATCGAAGTCGTTGAGCACGAGCGAACCAACGCCGGCGGCTGCGAGATACAGCGCGGCGATCGAGCCCAGTCCACCCAGTCCGACCACGAGGATCCGGGCACGGGCGATCTGCATCTGGCCTTGGGTTCCCCAGCCCGGGAGGACCGTCTGGCGAACATACCGCATCGCGGAGGGGTCCATGCCTGTTATTATGTCAGGTTCACGCAGGTGGATGGCGGATCATGCTCGAGGTCTATCTCAAGTCCTTTACGGCACTGATCGCGCTCCTCAATCCCGTAGGCGCCATTCCGATCTTCATCAACCTGACCCAGAGCCAGATCGAGAACCAGAGGCGGAGGACGGCACGCAACGCGGCGTTCACCGTTCTCGCGGTCCTCTGGGTCAGTTTTTTCAGCGGCAGCGCGCTTTTGTCCTTCTTCGGCATCAGCATCGCCTCGTTCCGGATCGCCGGGGGGCTGCTCATCCTCCTGATCGCCCTGGCCATGCTGCAAGCCAAGCCCAGTGCGGTCAAGCAGACCGACGAGGAGATCGAGGATTCGTCCCTGCGCGAGAACGTGGCGGTGGTACCCCTGGGCATTCCGCTCCTGGCCGGTCCCGGCGCCATCAGCACCGTCATCCTCTATGCGCAGAAGCACTCGTCTTTGGTCTATGACCTGATCGAAGCCGCGGTGATCGCGCTCGCCGTGTTCGTGACCTGGTTGTGCCTGCGCGGAGCGCCCTATCTGGCCCGTTGGCTGGGGAAAACCGGCATCAACGTGTTTACCCGGATCATGGGCCTCATCATGGCGGCGATCGGGGTCGAATTCATCGCGAAGGGAATCCAGGCGCTTTTTCCGCTCCTCATGAGCCGGGGGTGATTCGACGCGCGCACGACTCCTCCGCATGGGGCAGCGTTCGGGATCCGTCGGAAACGGCGGGCCCGCTGCGGGCCGGGTTGGAACGGAGTGCCATCACACGCGATGGGGATTCCCGGCGCGGTGTGGCGAGAGGCGGATCGCTGGAGGGGATGCCACATCTTTGTGAAAACGGAAATCCCCTGCCGCTCCAGGATGGACAGGCGGTGCATCCGGTCTGGCCGGCTCGTGAAAATAAGACAAAAAAGCAGGATTTCAAAGCACTCACTCGTGTACGAGGAATGAGGGTCCATCAACTCCTGGTGGAGCCACGAGGTTGGGCCTGTTGGTCCGGGTTCCACGGAGCGGGACGGAAAAGAGGGGCACCCGAGACCCGTGTCGAACCCATGCGCCTCTCCCGGGGGGCTCAGCGTTCCGGACGGTAGGCGAGACTGCCCTGGGGATGCCCCGCGGGGTCGGTGTAGCTTTGTATGCGGACCCAGGAAGTGGCCCGGAAGGCCTCGTGCACGGCCTCCTGCTGTGCCGGTGCGTGTTCCAGCGCCAGGAATCCCCCGGTTTTCAATCGGGATGCCGAATCCCGGATGAGGGTGAGCAGGGCCTCGAGGCCCGTCGGTCCTGCGACCAGGCTCCGGTGTGGCTCGAAACGGAGACCGTCACCGGCGAGGTGGGGATCGGACTCTGCGAGATAAGGCGGATTGCTCACGATCGCATCGAAGTCCAGTGATCGGGGCAGGGCCCCGAACCAGTCCCCGACGCGGAACCGGATCGACCGCCCGCCGAGCCGGCGGGCATTGGCGCGCGCGATGCGGAGCGCAGCGGGGTCGAGATCCGTGGCCCAGATCTCGAGCTCGGGCCGTTCCCGGGCCAGGGCCACGGCGAGGATCCCGCTACCGGTTCCGAGATCCAGGAGTCGACCGGACCGCCAGGGAGGGATCTCGGTGCAGACGGCGGCCACCAGGGCTTCGGTCTCGGGACGGGGAACCAGGGTGTCCGGGGTCACACGGAAGTCCAGGGACCAGAACTCCCGATGACCGCTGAGGTAGGCAAGGGGCCAGCCGGCTGCCCGCCGCACCAGA
>JAKARN010000386.1 GCA_021828425.1 Pseudomonadota bacterium
CGCGCCCACGGGTCACATCCCCCTCTTGCATCCCGGACACCGGGGAACTCCTCAAGTTGGATTCCAAAGGGGATTCTACCCAGTCGAGTCCAGCCACGGCAAAAACCGCGCCCAATCGGTTTATGCTAGAGCCGCTAACGGAGATCCCCTCATGCCCAATGGCCCTGACCCCTCTGCTGACGAGATTGCCGTCCACTGGCGCGAAGAGCCCCGGATCAATCCTCCTTCGGCCTTTTCGCGTGTGGCGCAGGTCCGTGACCAGGCCTTGCGCGATGAGATGGACCCATCCCACGGTCCGGAGGTGTTTCGGGCCTACGCCGACCTGCTCACTTGGGACCGGCCTTATGAACAGATCCTGGACGCGTCCCAACCACCCTTCTACCGGTGGTTCGCCGGAGGCCGTCTCAACGCCTGCGTCAACGCCATCGACCGGCACCTGCCCGGTGCAGCCGACCGAATCGCCTACCATTTCGTACCGGAGGACGAATCGGCACCGGTCGAACACATCACGTATGGCGAGCTGTCCCGTCGTGTCAACCGCCTGGCCTGTCTCCTCCAGGACCGTTTCGCGCTCGTGGCAGGCGATCGGGTCACTCTCTATTTGCCCATGGTCCCCGAACTGCCGGTGGCCATGCTCGCCTGTGCCCGGCTCGGGGTGATCCACTCCGTCGTCTTCAGTGGTTTTTCCGGCAAGGCCGCAGGTGACCGGATCGTGGACTCAAACAGTCGTCTTCTCATCACCATGGACGGCTACTCGCGGGGTGGTCAATGGGTTGATCTCAAGACCAAAGCCGACCAAGCCGTCGCGGAAAGCCGGCTCCAGAACCATCGCCTGGACGGTCTCCTTGTTTTTGAACGAACCCCCCATCACTACCGCAGCGAAAGCCCGATCCGCTCACCGGGGGAGTTTGTCCTCACCCCCCTGCTCGAGCAGTCATCCGGAGATTCCTGCAAGGCGGTTTCGCAGGAATCCAATGAGGGACTGTTTATCATGTACTCGAGTGGTACGACGGGGCGCCCCAAAGGTTGTTTCCATGGCACCGGCGGGTATCTCAGCTGGGTCGCCGCCACAACTCGTTACGTTCTGGATCTGAATCCGCGAGATGCATACTGGTGCATGGCCGACATCGGCTGGATCACGGGCCACTCCTATATCGTCTACGGCCCGCTCCTGGCCGGGGCGACTTCCGTCCTCTACGAAGGTCTTCCCCACTGGCCGGACGCTGCACGACCCTGGAGAATTTCCGAGCGTCTTGGGGTCACGATACTGCATACCTCACCCACCGCGATTCGGGCCCTGCGCCGGCTGGATCCGGATCTTCCGCAACGCTACGCCACCTCCTTCCGGCTCCTCTGCACTGTGGGCGAACCCATCGAACCGGAAACCTGGCATTGGTACCACAAGACCGTCGGTCACGGCCGGGCCGTGGTCGTCGATACCTACTGGCAGACCGAGACGGGGGGGCACTTGCTCGCGACCCTGCCTGGTGTCGATGCCATGAAACCCGGGAGCGCCGGCCCCCCGTTGCCAGGAATCGCCGCTTCCATCTACGACGAGACCGGCCGCAAGCTCCCCCCCGGGTCAGGCCGGGCCGGCCTTTTGGGCATTGAACACCCTTGGCCGGGTCTCATGCTCGGGATCTGGAATGATCCTGACCGTTTTCGCAAGACCTATTTTGATCCGCTCCGGAGGGGAACAGAGGCGGATCGCTGGATCTATTGCACCCATGACGCGGCCACCTGGAGTGCCGATGGATACTTCCGGATTCTTGGACGCACCGACGACGTAATCAACGTGGCCGGACACCGGCTGGGCAGCAAGGAGATGGAGTCGGCGGCACTCAGTGTGACGGGAGTGGCCGAAGCGGCAGTCGTGCCTTACCCCGACCCCGTGAAAGGCGCGGTTCCCCTGCTTTTCATTTCCGCCCAAGAAAGCTGCAAGAATGCCCGCGATCTGGTTCCCGCCGTCACGCGGTCCGTGATTGAAGCCATCGGACCGATCGCTCGTCCGCACGCCGTAATCCTTGTGACCGACCTGCCCAAAACCCGATCCGGGAAAATCATGCGCCGGATCCTCCGGGCGGTTGCGCGGGGAGAGGACGCAGGGGATGTCACCACGTTGGCCAACCCTGAATCCGTGGACCAAGTCCGGCAAGCAGTCGGAGAAAGCCTCGCGGCCAACCCAGCCACCTGGAAGAAATCCTAGTCAGGCTTGTCCCGCCTCTCATTCATACCGGAACGACGGACACGGTAAAGGATTTCACGGTTCCGGAGCCGGCCCACCTGGCCGACCTTCTCACCCTTGGGATTGTAGATGCCGATCCGGGCTCCAACGTAGCGGCGGTAATCCACGACTTCCCGCTCAACGGTCCCGCCTGGACCCGCCAGTTCCACAAGGAGGCGGGACATCTCCTCTTCGGTCAAGAATCCCTCGTCACTGAATGACACGATCACCACCGGCGCACGGAGCGCGGAAAGAACCGACCGGAAATACGACAGGAACCGGACTTTTGAGTTGAGTGGGCTCTTCCGGGTCCGGCAGTCGAGTCGCTTGCAGGCAGAACCGTAAACGCCGGGGGAATCCCAGAG
>JAKARN010000387.1 GCA_021828425.1 Pseudomonadota bacterium
GCCCTGGGCGCCCCGGCCGGGCTCGCACGCCACCTACTTCCGCGGTGGCTCCTTCCAGGGATTGAGAAGAGACTTGACGGATGGCTCGAAGTCGGACATGTTCCGGGTCACCAGGGTGAGGTCATGGACAAGCGCCGTGGCGGCAATGAGCGCATCCATCGCATGAATGGACCGGCCGCACGCCTCGCCCCGGGCCACCACCCGTCCCCACTCATCTGCGATCGCCCCATCGACGCCGATGATCCGTCCCTCGAACCGGAGCGGCAGCTCGGCGGCCAGCCACGCATCAAGCCGCCGGCGCCGCGTGCCGGAGGGGAGGCGCTCGATGCCGTGGCGGAGCTCGGCGAACGTCACGACGCTCAGGAAAACCCCCTCCTCGTCCACCTCGGAGAGCCACTCAATGACGCCGGCGTCCGGCTGCGGCTTCGTCCACTCGGAGACGAGGTTCGTGTCGAGGAGGAAGCTCACAGGGTTGGCGTGCGCAGCCGGTTGCGGGAGCGGCGGACTTTGAGGCCCGAGGCGCGAAGCGGCGAGGCCTGGAAGAAATCCGCCAGTGTCCCGCTGCGCCGGGTCTTGCGTTCCCATTCCTCGGCATCGACGACGATGGCCGTCCGCCGGCCGTGGCGGGTGATCGTCTGCGGGCCGTGTGTGCGGGCGCTCTCGATGAGCTCGCTCAGTTTCGCCTTGGCCTGGGCGACCGTCCAGATGTCAGTGTCCATGGGGGATTCACCCGAGAGAACCAAGATGGTCATTATAGTCACTTCGGCGTGGGGTGCCAACCGTCGTGCGGCCGCCAGCCGGTGAACCAGGCTTCGGGCAATCCTTCCGCGAGCGGATACACCAAGTGGACGCACGGGATCCCCGCAGGGCGCGACGCACAGGCTCGATGTCTCGTCTGTCTCCCACAACGACTTCCGCGCCGGCGATCCGAAATCCCGCTTCCCTACGCCAGGCGGTGACGGGGTCGCCGGTGGCATCGAGGACGATGCCCGTGTTCCAGGAGGCCGCGACCGGGAGCAAAAACAGGGTGGAGGTGGCGACATCCAAGGCCTGCCCCGGGCACTTGAGCGGAAATCCCGCCGCGATCGGGCAGGGTTTCCCCCCGGCGCGAGGTCGTGCTAGGATTGGAAGGTCCGCCAGTTGGGCTTGTGGGTGACGGGTTCCCGATGACAGGTGGGGTGGCATGGTGTATGTGACCGATGTGGCCTTCAAGGCCGCAGGACTGGCTCTCCTTTCCGCCTGGTTTGTGCTCGATCAGCGGCTTCTGGCCCAAAGACCGCATGTGGCAGCCCGATGCTCGGAACCCCGGTCGTGCCGCGTCCTCATCCTCGCCAACTCGGTCGGTCTCATCCTCGCCCTTTGCGCCGCGGTGAGCTTCAGCCGCGGTCGCATGCCCGATGATGATCCCGTGGCCATCTCGGGTCTCCTCTGCATGCTGGTCGGAATGGGCATCCGCCTGAGTGCCATGAAGACTCTGGGCCGCTTCCACATGACCTCGGTTTCGATTCTCCCCGACCACCGCCTGGTCGAGCGGGGGTTTTACCGCTGGATCCGCCATCCGAGCTATCTCGGGGTGATCGTGCTGCTTCTGGGCCTGGCCTGCGTGCTCGCCAACTACGCGAGCCTTTTCATCCTGGTTGGCTTCGTGATCCCGGCCTACGCGTACCGGATCTCCCGTGAGGAGAAGGTCCTGGTCGACCATTTCGGCCAAGCCTATGAAAACTACCGTCTGAGGACCCGCCGGCTCTTGCCTTTCGTCTATTGAAGGAATCCTGGATCATGCAGGATCCGTCGAGTGCCACCGGCCCGGGCGAGACCGTACTCATCGTTGGCGGGGGAATCGTCGGACTGGCCCAGGCGTATGTGCTCTGCCGACGGGGACATGCGGTCCGCCTGTTCGAGTCCGGCAGCGGTTTTGCCGGAAAGGCCTCCCATGCCAATGGCGGTCACCTGTCGGCCGACAGCGGGGCACCCTGGGTTTCGCCCGCGGTCCTGCCGGAACTTGTGCACTGGCTGTTCGACCGCCACCGGCCGCTGTCCGTGAAGCCCCTGGCGATGGGGCTGGCCGGCTGGTCCTGGCTGCTCTCGGCCCGCCGCCATCTCCGGCTCGAGCGCTATCTCGAGTCCCGCAGCCGGCTCCACGCGTTGACCGAGTTCAGTGTCACGGTCTGGCAGCGGATCGAGTCCGAAATTGTCTCCCCGCTCGCGCCCGGCCAGGGCGTGCTCTCCCTCTACCGGAGTCCTCGGGAGTGGGATCGGGCGCGAGGGTTGCTCGAACGGGAGCGATCCTTGGGGATCCAGGCGGAACCGGTTGCGGCCGGTGAGGTGGCTTCCTTCGTGCCCGAACTCGCCACCGCGAAGGTCCGGCCGGCGGGCGGCATCTGGTATCCGCGCGACCGCTTCGGGGACTGCCGGGAGGCCGCCAGCCGCCTCGCCGGCTGGGTTGGATCCCACGGGGGGGTACTCCACCCGGACACGCCGGTCCTGGCCATTGAGCCCGGGGACGGATCGGTGCGGGTCCGGACCCGGGACGGACTCTGGACCGGACGGGCGGTGGTGATCGCAGCCGGGGTGGACAGCCTGCG
>JAKARN010000388.1 GCA_021828425.1 Pseudomonadota bacterium
CGATCTTGATCAGCCCCGGATGACCGTTTCCTCCCGCTCCGGCATTGTAGATGCCGGATCCGGGCGAGGCCGGTCCGTTCACCCCGGGCGGATTGACCTTTCCATGACCCTGTCCTCCCGCCCCGCCGCCGCAGCGGCCGGATTGGCCGGTGGCTTTGCCTCCGGCTTTCACGAATTCGATCGTAGACTGAGGTTCCATGGGCAGTGCGTTGCCGCCGAGCCCTCCTGTTCCCGTACAAGCCTCCCCATCCTGGGCTCCGGCCCCACCGCCGCCACCGAAGGCACCGCTGCCACCGGCCCCACCGGGGAGGTTCCAGCGACAGGCGGCACCACCTCCGCCGCCCCCACCGTCGGTGCCTCCGCTTTGCCCGTTGAAGGCGCAGCGGTTCCCCCCGGATCCACCGCGTCCGCCGAAGCCCATGCCGCCGGTTCCGCCATGGGCCCCGAGTGCACCTTCGCCTCCGGCACCCACCGTGAGCGTCAAGGTCTCGCCGGCATAGACGCACGGGCCGGGACAGGAACGTTCATCGGTGGCATTGGCGACGATGGGCAGAAAAGTCGAGGGAGTGGACTGGCCGAAGCCGCCGAAGCCGCCGTAGCCAGCATCCTCGCCATGGTTGTTGCCTCCTCCACCGCCCCCCCCACCGTCCGCGATGAGCAGGACCCTTCCTCCTCCAACGATCGCGGAGGCACCCCCGCCGCCCCCGCCGCCGCCGCCGCAGTCGTGCTGAAACTGGCAGGTGTAGGCGGTCCCTTCAAAAGGGGCCCGCACCCATCCGGAGTTGCCCCCGCCGCCGCCCCCGCCTGCGATCTCGACCTCGATCATGCCGCCAGTGTCCGTTGGGGGAACCGTCCAGTGATAGACCCCGGGTTGCATCCAGCTGTGCATCCCGGATACGTTGGTCGGCCGGTTCGGGCGCGGTGGGTTTGCCGTCGCGCGGACCCGGTCATGGCTGCAGGCCGCGAGTGCCAGGCAGGACAGGGTCAGGGCAAAAAACGGGCTCCGGAATTGCATGGTCGGTCGGTTCAACATGATTGAGGCTCCCAGTCTCCAGGGGCAGAATGGCACCGCTCCCCTCTAATTGCCCCAGTATACAGACCGTCCAGCCGGTTTCATGAGAAAAAAACCAAGCTCCCCGGAGGCCGTTCCGGTACGCATCGACAAGGGCACCGGCCTTGGTTAGGATAACCCGACCGGCATTGCCGTGTTCCGACCTCAAGCCGGGGCAAACTCAAAACCTCCATGAAGGAGTGCATATGAAGAAAGTTGAGCGTGGTTTCACATTGATTGAACTTGTGATGGTGATCGTGATCCTGGGTATCCTGGCCGCGGTTGCCATTCCCAAGTTCATCAACCTGGGCTCACAGGCCAATCAGGCCGCCTTGGCCGGAGTCGTCGGTGCGGTCGAGTCGGCCAGCGAGATCAACTATGCCGCGGCGGTCGCGGGCAACCCCTCCGCGGTTTCCACCGCCGGTGCGAGCTGCGCGCTCATCCTGACCGGTCCGCCCGGCGGCATTCTCGAACAGCCGCTGGACCAGACCCGATACACGGTGACCGGCACGATCGGAACGACCAGCGGCGACGCATCGTCCTGCACGATCACGCAGCTTGCGACCAGCGCGACCACATCGGCCCAGATCATCGCCGTCGACGTCCCCTGAGACCGGGGCCGTGCCGCAGGACCTGCCCCGGATCGCTCTTTTCGGCGCTTCCGGCCGGATGGGCACCCAGGTCCTCTCGGCTTCGGCTGGCCGGGACGCGCTTGAGGTGGGGCTCGCGCTGGTCCGGCCGGACAGCCCGAAACTCGGCCTGCCCTGTTTTACGGGATCCGGGACAGGGGGGGGAGGGATCTGTTTCGAGACGGCATCGAAGGCCTCCTGGGAAGGAATCGCTGCCGTCGTCGATTTTTCCTCGCCGGACGGACTTCGGGAAGCCATCCACTACTGCGGACGTTGCCGGATCCCCCTGCTTTCAGGAACGACGCCCCTCACGGTCGAACTCGACCGTCTCCTCGATGATCTCGCGGTTCGGGTTCCGGTCCTTCACGCCGCCAATTTCAGCCGGGCGGTCATCGCCCTCAGCCAGATCCTCCCCGGGCTCCGCGGCTGGCTGGGGGACTCTTTCGAAGCCGGCATCGTGGACATCCACCACGCGACGAAAAAGGATGCGCCCTCCGGGACGGCGCGCGTCCTCGCGGCTGCCTGGGATGGCGGCCCGACCGGGCGGACGTCCACCGTCTCTTTACGCGTCGGAGGGGCCATCGGCGACCATGTCCTCTGGATCGAGGGCGGGGGTGAGAGGATCGAGATCTGGCACCGGGTCCAGGACCGGCGGGTCTTTGCCGAGGGCGCGCTCAATGCAGTCCGGGCCCTGTCCGTCCGTCCTCCGGGGCGTTATACGCTGGAATCGCTTTGGGAGCCCGGGGCAGGTCCCTGATACGGGTGCCGGTGGCCACTCTGCAAGGTGTGGCCGGGAGGAGGGGTCAAGGGGGATTGGGACTGCCCAAGGGGGGTCTGTATCTAAAAAACAACAATCTCCCTGAAGGGGATGGAGGAAATGGCTATGGAGTTGCGAAGATCGGAA
>JAKARN010000389.1 GCA_021828425.1 Pseudomonadota bacterium
CGATCTGGGGGCAACACGGCGGTCACCGAGGCGCTCTATCTTTCTCATCTGGCCTCGCGGGTCTACTTGATCCATCGACGGAAGCAGCTACGGGCCGAGAAAACCCTCACGAACCGTCTCCTCGAAACGCCCAATATCGAAGTCTGCTGGGAACAGGAGGTCGACGAGGTGCTGGGCGATGGCCAGTCGGTCACCGGGCTCCGCCTGCGCCACCCGTCGGGAACGGAGCGGCAGCTGGCCGTACAGGGCGTTTTCATTGCCATCGGCCATACCCCGAACACGGGGATCTTTGAAGGACAGCTCGCACTCCATAACGGCTACATTGCGGTTCGTTCGGGACAGTCCGGAGGGTTCACCGAAACCAGCATCGCCGGTGTTTTTGCCGCGGGCGACGCAATGGATCACATCTACCGTCAGGCCGTCACTTCGGCCGGAACCGGTTGCATGGCGGCCCTGGATGCGGAACGGTATCTCGAGACCCACTCGTCCCCGACCCAGGCTTCCCGGACGGAATCCTCCTGAACCCCACGGGCCGTGGACCCGCCTGCCCGCAGACATGGGTTCAGGCGCGTGAATCGCCTGGATCCGAAGCCACGGGCAGAATCCAGCAGTTGAAGAAGAAGGCCGCATCAGGCACAATTGCGCATGTTTGACTCGTGCCCCCGCACCACCCAGCACTCCATGCCCAAAGAAGACAACATCGAAATGGAAGGAGTCGTGGTCGAAACCCTGCCGAACACGACTTTCCGTGTCAAGCTCGACAATGGACATATCGTCCTTGCCCATATCTCGGGCCGCATGCGAAAGAACTACATCCGGATCCTGACCGGGGACCGCGTCACGGTCCAGATCACCCCGTACGACCTGAGCAAGGGCCGCATCACCTACCGGGGCCGCTAGCATCCCTCTGGAGACTGGCCCACAAGCCGGGATCGACGTTCCCTCCGGTCAAAATCACCCCGATCCGGGCCCGTTCGGGCAACGCCGTCTGAGAGAGAGCCGCGAGGACAGTCGCGGCCGAGGGCTCGACCACCATCCGCAACTCTTCGAAACCCCACCGGACGGCCTGCCGGATCTCCTGGTCGGTGACCGTGAGGACCTGATCAACCCATTTCTGGATGATCGGGAAAGTGAGCCTTCCCACGAAGGCCCGAAGTCCGTCCGCCACGGTATCAGGAGCCGGATGCGGAGTCCGGGTTCCGGCCTCCAGCGAGCGCTTGGTATCGTTGGCTCCTTCCGGTTCCACCCCGATCAGGCGCATCCGTGGGCGCCGGGAACGAACCGTGACTGCGGTTCCGCTGATCAGTCCCCCCCCGCCGATCGGCACGAAAAGCCAATCGAGATCGGGGACAGAATCCAGAAACTCATCCACCACCGTTCCTTGACCCGCCATCACCGCCGGATGGTCGTACGGGTGCACCGGTACCCGGCCCCGCTCCTCGACCAGGCGGGCCAGCGTCTCTTCCCGTCCCTTCTGGGTCGACTCACAGGTCACGAGTTCCGCCCCGTAATGGCGGATCAGGTTCATTTTTTGCGGTGAGGCATTCTCTGGAACCACGACGGTTGCGGGGATCCCCCGGGCGCGCGCGGCATAGGCAACGGCAGTTCCATGGTTCCCGGAGGAATGGGTGGCCACTCCGCGACGCGCCTCTGATTCTGTGAGACTCATGACGGCATTGAGCGCACCCCGGATCTTGAATGCCCCGATGGCCGTCAGGTTCTCGCACTTGACGTAAACCTGCAGTCCCCTCTTGCCGGATCGTTCCTCGAAGGCATACCAGCGGTGGACCGGGGTCGGACCGACACCCTGGCGGCGGATGCGCGAACGGGCAAACTGGATATCCGGATAGTCAATCACGAAATCGGACATGGTCGCTTCCCGGGCCCGGCATGCGGGGATCGTGTGATTCTACGGGATTGTCACATTCGGGGGAGCTGACCCGAAAGGGGTTCCTGTCGTATCATGGACTGGACCTCAGCCATCCGGGCCCGCCATGAATACGATTCCGTCCATTTCCATTGATGAACTCGAGCAGCGGATCACATCGGGTGAGCCGGTCACCCTGCTGGATGTCCGAACGAAAGAAGAATATGAAAGAATTCATGCGGCCGGTGCTCTCCTCATTCCCCTGGATGAACTGGACGTCTCCACCCTCAAGGAAAAACTCAAACAGTATGGCCAGCCGCCCGAGGCCGCGATCTACGTCCTGTGCCACTCGGGACACCGGGCCATGAATGCCTGTGAACAGGTTTTTGATCACCTGCCCCACGTCGTCCACGTGCAGGGAGGAACCCTGGCTTGGGCCCAGCAAGGTTTGCCCGTGGCTTCCGGGCCGGAACCGGGACCGCGCTGACCGGGTTTGGCCTCGGGATGGCACTCGAGATCCCAAGGGAAAGACCATGACCTTCAGTCTCCGCACCAATCTCCAGATGCACGCCGTGGTTTTGGATGCCTTTGGCGGAACGGAAACGTTGACCTACCGCCTCCAACCCCGGCCCAAGCCCGGCCCAGGGTCATTGCTGGTCCGGGTCATGGCGGCCTCCGTCAATCCCATCGACTGCAAGATCCGGCAGAAT
>JAKARN010000390.1:0-1724 GCA_021828425.1 Pseudomonadota bacterium
AGGCCGAATCCGTCCCGCCCATCCACGACATCACGACCGATCCCCTGCACCCGCCGGCCTTTACCGCACTCCTGCCGCGCCTCCAGCATGTGCCGAACAGCCCGGTTTACGGCGGGGGCAACGCGCGGGCCCGCCGGATCGAGCGGGAATCCGTGGTGGCGTTTGCCACCCGGGGGCATGGACGGATCAACCCGCACGCGGCCCAGGTGGTCCAGAGTTGCGCGCACTGGGATGCCCGTTGCCTGTTCACGGTCCAGGAGGTCTATTACCCGGAGGTCCGTCCCCTCATCCTGAACGGCGTGAGCCGGTCGGATGCCTATGGCCAGGCCCTCGGGCTGGTCCGGAAACGGGGTTGGCGGCTTGCCTTTGCCAGTCCCGGGACCGGGCGGATCGAAGCGGTCGCCCGCACGGCCTGGTTCGGTTTCAAGGATGACGTCGCGATCCGGATCGAGAAGGTGCCCGGCGGGGTGCGGGTCGACATGCGTTCGGAGTCGCGCATCGGGCTGTCGGACATCGGACACAACGCCTCCCGGGTGGAACACTTCATGCGTGAGCTCAAGGCCCGACTGCGTCACGGCTGATGCCCAACCGGTCCACCCACCCGCGGGAGGGGCTGCCCTGTCCGTGAAACGCCGGCTGGCCATTCGTTTCGGGGTGGTCACCGTCCTCATCCTTGTGATTGTGGGCGCCTGGCGGCTGGGCCTGTTCGAAAGACTGGGCATCCAGAATCCCGGACGGATCCTCGCCGGGCTTCGCGAGGCCGTCCGCCTGCACACCGTCCGCTCCGCCTTTCTCCTGGGTGGACTCTACCTGCTGGTCACGGTTCTGAGCCTGCCGGTCGCGGTGTACCTGTCGGTCCTGAGCGGCTTTCTCTTCGGCCCGTGGCTTGGAACCGGAATCGTCGTCTGTGCGGCGACCGTGGGGGCCCTTGTGCTCTTCGTTTTTGCGCGCTGGTTGCTGGGGCGCTGGTTGCGAGGCCAGCTTGAACGGAAACCCCAGGCGGCACTCCTGGCCCGCGGCTTTGAGGGCCATGCCTTCCACTATCTCCTCCTCCTGCGCCTGATTCCCCTCTTCCCGTTCTGGCTGGTCAACCTGGTGCCGGCCCTGACCACGATCCGGACGCGGGATTACCTCCTCGCCACCCTTCTCGGAATCATCCCGGGCAGTTTCGTGTTCGTGAACTTCGGCGCGCACCTGCGCCACTTCCGCCTGGGGGATCCCTGGACGCCGGGAAACATCACCGCGCTCGGCCTGGTCGTCGGGATCACCCTCCTGCCCCTGGTCTACCGGACCTGGAAAGCACGCTCCGGATCCGGCAAGGAACCGGCTGCCGGATGAGCGCCCCGCCGCCGCTCTCGATCATCGTTCCGGTCCGGAACGACGGGATGGCCCTGGCCGGGCTTGTCCCCTCCCTGGTCGACTGGCGCGCCCGGGGGTGCGAGATCCTTGTCGTGGATGGCCAGAGCCACGATGACAGCGTGGAAGTCGCCCGGCGCTGTGCCACCCATCTCATCGAGTCCCGGCCGGGTCGGGCCCGCCAGATGAATGAGGGGGCGCGAAGGGCCACCTCCGACTGGCTGTGCTTCCTGCACGCCGATTCCCGCCTGCCGGACGGAAGCCTGGATGGCTGGATCGGGAGGAGGCCGTTACCGGAGCAGGCGAACTGGGGCTGCTTCCGTCTCCGTTTCGACTCCGACCGCCTGACGTACCGCCTGATCGCAGCC
>JAKARN010000390.1:1734-2575 GCA_021828425.1 Pseudomonadota bacterium
CCGGAATCAACGGGCGGACCCGTAGAACCGGGATCGTGACCGGTGACCAGGCGCTCTGGATCCGGCGTACGTGTTTCGAACAGGTGGGGGGATTCCCCGACATTCCGCTCATGGAAGACATCGAGATCTCGAAGCGCCTGCAGGCGCTCGGCCCGCCCCTCATCCTGCCCGGCCCGGTCCTCGCGGCCACCCGGAGGTTCGAAGAGGTCCGCCCCTTCCGGCTTGTGCTCCGGATGTGGAGACTCAGGATCGCCTATGCGATGGGGGTCACGCCCGCCCGTCTCGTTGCGCACTACGACCCCAACTATCCGCGTGAGTAGGGGCATCTGGCATGAACGCGCTCACCCTGGTCCGCATCGGCGTTTTCCTGGGCGTGCTGCTTGCCTTTTCCCTGCTGGAGTGGCTGTACCCGAGGCGGCGGATCAAACGGCCCGGGAACCGGGTCGCGAACCTCTGTCTTGCGCCCGTGGGTTCGCTCCTTTCCCGTCTCCTCGTCCCGGCCGGGCTGGTCGTCTTCGCGGCGGGCTGGAGGGGGGGACTGTTCCCCTGGCTGGGCGTGCCCCGCCTGCCGGCACTCCTCGCGGGAGTCCTGATCCTGGACCTCACGATCTACCTCCAGCACCGTCTGTTTCACCGCCTGCCCTGGCTTTGGCGCCTGCACCGCGTCCATCATACCGATCTTGATCTCAATGCCACGAGCGGGGTCCGTTTCCATCCGGGGGAAATCGCCCTCTCCGCGCTGATCAAGCTCGCCGTGATCGCGGCTTTGGGCCTGCCGGCCCTGTCCGTGCTCCTGTTCGAGCTTCTGCTCAATGCCACATCGATTTTCAATCACAGCAAT
>JAKARN010000391.1 GCA_021828425.1 Pseudomonadota bacterium
ATACGCGAGTGTTTTTGTTTTTGCATTGGTTCCGGGAACCACCCCGAAGTATCCTGCTTCTGGATTGATGGCCCAGAGCCGTCCATCGGCTCCGATGTGCAACCAGGCAATGTCGTCGCCGACGGTCCAGACTTTCCAGCCGCGAAAAGTTCCGGGGGGAACCAGCATGGAGAGGTTGGTTTTTCCACAGGCCGAAGGAAATGCCGCTGCCAAGTAGTGGGTTTCGCCTTCCGGAGACTGGACTCCGACGATCAGCATATGTTCCGCCATCCAGCCTTCCTGACGCGCTTGCCAACTTGCGATCCGGAGTGAGTGGCATTTCTTGCTGAGCAGTGCGTTTCCCCCATAGCCGGAGCCAATACTCTGAATCAATTTTTCTTCGGGAAAATGCAAGATGTACCGTTGTTCGGGATTCAAATTGCCAACCGAGTGTTCGCCCCGCACAAAATTTTCACCGGCACGGATTCGTTTCAGAATCACGGGATCCATCCGCGTCATGAGGCGCATGTTGGCGACCACATAGGGACTATCCGTGATTTCTACACCAAGCTGTGACCAGGGAGACTGGAGCGGACCCATGCAATAAGGAATGACGTAGAGCGTGCGGCCTTTCATGCAGCCGGAAAAAAGCGTATCAAAGCGTTGATGCGCCTCTTGGGGTGCCATCCAGCGGTTGTTGGGTCCGGCTTCCTCCTGGCGAGGGGTGCAAATGTAGGTCAGGTGTTCCACCCGGGCGACGTCGTCCGGATGGGAACGGTGCAGGTAGCACTCGGGAAAAGTTTCCTGATTCAGGGTGTGTAGATGCCCGGTTTTCAACATCTCCTGTTTTAGACCTTCCCATTCCAGATCCGAGCCATCACACCACTGAATTCGTTCGGGCTGGGCTTTTTGGGCGGTTCGTTCGACCCAGTCTGAAAGATATTCAAATGAATCAGGCATGACTTACACTCCAGAATGGGTCCAGCCGTTGTTGACGTGCCGGACAATGGCGAACGGTTCCCCCCGAAACCGAACCGCTAGACGGGGGGTGGGGAACCTTAATTTTAGCGGATCAAACGGCGGAATGTCTGGGAGCGCAAGGGACGGGCTTGAGGGAACTGTCTGATACCATGGGGCACGTTTGATTGGGGGGGTTCATGCAAGTCGCGGATTATCTGGGTCCGGATGGACTCTTGTCAGCGGCACTTGATGATTTTCAATACCGGGAAAGTCAGTGCCGACTTGCGGAAAAGGTTCTGGAAACAGTCAGGACCGGAAGCGTTCTCTTGGCCGAGGCGGGTCCGGGGGTGGGGAAGACCTACGCGTATCTGGTGCCATTGCTGGCGGCAGGGATCCGGAGTGTCATTTCTACTGGGACCATTGCTCTGCAGGACCAGCTCTTCGAACGGGACATTCCGAGACTCGGACGGATTTTCGGACGACCCATCCGCATGGCTGTCCTCAAGGGCCGAAGCAACTATCTATGCCTGAAACGGCAGGAAGACCTGTGGTCACACGCAGACGATTTGGACTCACAGGAGCGAACCCGGATGGAGGGGTTGCGGCAATGGGCTGCAACGACGGTATCGGGTGATCTCTCGGAATGTACGTTCCTCACAGACCATGCTTGGGAACGCAGTCGTCTGACTTCAACGGTGGATAGTTGCGATGGCCGGAATTGCGCATTTTACGAGCGATGCTTTCTCGTTGAGGCTCGTCGACGGGCCAACGAGGCAGACCTCGTCATCACAAATCATCATCTGCTCCTTTCCGACTGGCTGCTCAAGCAGGATGGTTTTTCCTCACTCCTGCCGGAGGTGGAGGCTTTTGTTTTGGATGAGGCACATCTGATTCCCGACCTTGCGGTCCAGATGTTTTCCGAGTCGGTCAGTCAATCGGAGCTGCAGATTTTGTTGAATCATCCCGTCTTCGTGGCTTTTCGGAGTATGGGTGGACATGCAGGGACCGGGTCGGATGATCGCTTCGATCAGGCTTGGTCCTGTTTGCTTGAGCAGGGTCGGGCCGAGAGACTCTGGGGTTATAGTGAATGGCCGGATGACCTGCAGGATAGTCTTTTGACGATCTCTGAAGCCCTGCAGAAATGGATGTCGTGTCTGGGTACGGATGAGATAAAAGCAGAAGAGCGTCGTCGGTTTCTGCGGGTTGAAAGTATCATGAAACGAATTACCCGTTCTCCTTCCCCCAAAGAAACCCGTGAATCGATGTGGTTTGAGGGTTCGCCCAAGGGATTTTCATTCCTGATTGAACCACGGAACCCGGGTGAACGCTTGGCGCAGCTGCTGGATCAAATGAATGCTGCGTGGATTTTGTTGTCAGCGTCTCTCACGGTTGCCGGGGATTTTTCCTATTTTCGTTCCCGACTGGGTCTTTCGCCGGCGTCTGAGATCCAAGTCTCGAGCCCCTATGACCACCTTCAACAAGCCATGCTGTTTCTGCCCCCAAACCTTCCGCCTGTCGATGAACCTGATTACTATCCGAAATTCTTTCAACTCGCCCTTTCGCTGATCGAAGCGAATCCAGGCGGTACTTTCTTCCTGTTTACGAGTCACCGGGCGCTTTCGATAGATCG
>JAKARN010000392.1 GCA_021828425.1 Pseudomonadota bacterium
TTCCTCTTGCCCTGGCTCCAGGAAATTACGGACGATCTTGAGGTAAATTTCCACGACCAGTGATTCAGAAAGACCAAACTGGACCGCCAAATGGCGCACATGAGAGAGGACTTCTTGTTCTCGCTCAGGAGAATAAAGTGGCTCCCGTGCATGGGACTTGCCGGTGTGGATGAGCCGAACCAGCTGCTCACGCTGGGCCAGCAAAGCCACCAGCCGTCGATCAAGTTCATCTATTTCTTCGCGATAATCGGAAATTTTCATTTCGCAGTCACGTGTTTCTGCGAGATGCCTTTGATCGTGCCACATCATGGCCAGGATCAGAACAGATGTTTTCCATTTTTATGGGAGGCTGGTGGTTCCGGCATGACTGCCGGATTTTCCTCAGGCCGTAGCAACCAAGCCGGAATGGAGCAGGCCAGTGGGACGGAGATAAACCCTCTATAAAATTTTTGAACCCCAGGCCTACTTCAGTCTCTCCTTCAATAACCAGCCGACGCTGGAAAAAAAGAGTATCCGGATCAACCTCCTGAAACATTAAAGCCAAAAGATCGGAAAATTGACTCCGGATCACTGTATCGGCTGGAGTGGTTTTCGGCAAGACCTGGATGCTGTGATTCCGAACCGTGATGGGCCAGCGCCAATTGAGGTCCTCGACCTCAATGGCAAGAAGATGCCCTTCCAAAAAATCAAGGTCACCCCGATGTCGGTGGGACGTGAAAAAAAGGTTGAGAAAAAGCTCCAAGCTTAACTGCTGGCAACCATGGGGAATCCGGCGGAAGGATTCTTCTAGCGTGTCGGTCAAAACCGAACGGATACCCAGACTCATGCCCATCGCCTTGCCTTACGAGTCATGGCGCACTCAACCTGGATTGACCAAAAACATGTAGATCATAGCGGGGGCCTTGCTTCATCGATTTGACTTTCGTCAAGCTTTCGTTTGAAAAAGCAGTGAATGCAGCCTCCCGGCCTGAAGCACGGACCCGCTCCGCTATACCATAGCCATGGAATCATCATGCGAGATCGCGAGGAGTACCCGTGGAGCTGGTCTGCCCTGCCGGAAATATGGGTTCGTTGCGAGCAGCCATTGATCATGGCGCAGATGCGGTTTATACCGGATTTCGGGATGCAACCAATGCCCGACATTTTCCGGGTCTTAACTTCACTCCAGAATCCTTGCGCGAGGCCGTTCACTACGTCCACAGGAAGCAAAAAAGGATCTTCGTCGCCATCAACACTTACCCTCAACCGGCGGGATGGCCACTTTGGACCGCCGCCGTTGACACGGCGGCCACAGAGGAGGTGGATGCACTCATTCTGGCGGATCTCGGCCTTCTGGAATACGCAAGAGACAAATGGCCGGACATGCCCCTTCACCTCTCGGTTCAAGCCTCTGCGACCAACCGGGAAGCACTTGGTTTTTATCAGCGGCTGTTCGGCATTCGGCGCGCCGTGCTACCTCGTGTTTTATCGTTGCGGCAGGTTTCGGCCATTGTCCGCCAGGCCCCTGTCGCTATCGAGGTTTTCGGATTCGGGAGTTTATGTGTCATGGCCGAAGGACGCTGCCTTTTATCCAGCTATGTTACAGGCCGATCGCCCAATAGCTACGGTGCCTGCTCACCGGCTTCACACGTTCACTGGGCACGGACCCCTGCCGGACTGGAAGCGCGGGTCAATGAGGTCTTGGTCGACCGATACCGGGGAACTGAAAAGGCGGCTTATCCAACCTTGTGCAAGGGCCGTTACCAGGTGGAAGAGTCCGTGTACTACGCGCTGGAAGAACCCACCAGCCTCAATACCCTAGACATCCTGCCGTCCCTCATGCGGGCTGGAGTGCAGGCTCTCAAGGTGGAGGGGCGCCAACGAGGCCCTTCCTACGTCCGCCAGGTCACCACGATCCTCCGGGCTGCGATCGATGCCTGCCTGAACCATCCGGAGCGCTATCGACCGGATCCCGATTGGCAGGCGGGATTGACACGATTGGCAGAGGGTGCTCAAACCACGCTGGGAGCCTATCACCGTCCCTGGCATTGAGGCCGCATTCACGACCTGTGGATTGATTGCCGAGTCTCTAGAAAACTCGTATAGCGAGAGCACTCGCACCGCAATCCCGGGTGTTCTGGAACCCAAATCACGGGACCTGCGCTCTTCCCCGGGCCCCCATCCCAGCGAGTCCCGTCCCAGAACCAGCTGCCGATAGAAAAAATGGAGCCCTTCCAGGTGAGAACCGGCGTACGCTGGCGCAACCAGGGTGGCATACGCATTTCCCTGAGCAATTCCTTGAGAACAACATGATGGCCGGCATGGTGCCAGTGCAGGCGTTCGCCTCCGGCACGGACAAAAACCCGCCATTCCGCGGGGTTCTCGGTCACACTGGAAATCCGATCTCGCATACCTGGGTTCAGTTCGAGACAACCCCAACCGGGCCAGAGAATCCACCGTCCCTTTTCCGGATCAAAATCGGAGAGCGGACTTTGTGGCGGATCTGGCATCGGGGGAACCAGAAAAAGGCAGCCATCATAAGTAACCAAGAGGTGGCCCTTCCACCTGACCTCAGCG
>JAKARN010000393.1 GCA_021828425.1 Pseudomonadota bacterium
GCACCCTTGCTGGCTGCCGCCCAGGCAGGTCCCGCTTCACCGATGGCGACGAGGCTCATGCAGCACAACAAAAGAATCACCGACGACTTCATGGTCCGAATACTCCTCAAATGACGCTGGGTTGGCTTGGAAACTGGCGGATCCTCGATACCGTATTGTAACTGAGCCTCTACGGGACCGTCTATGCGGAGCCTGAATGGGAACGGTTGCCCGGCAGCCCTGGGTTCTGGACTGCCCGTCCGGTATAAAATAGCCTCTTCCCACTCTGGCTTCCTCATGAACCGATCCTTCGGATTCCCGTTGCTGATGGCTCTCGGGATCGCGGGTATTATCTTGCTTGCGGTTTACACCGGCCTGCAGGGCATCGTTCGGGCACTGGCCACCGCGGGATGGGGGCTTCTCTTGCTTGTGCCCCTCCATGTGTTCACCATCGTGCTGGACAGCGAAGGCTGGCGCGAGCTGCTCTGGAACCAGGGTCAGCGCTTATCACGAACCTACCTCGGGTGGGCTGCCTGTGTCCGCGGGGCGATGAATACTCTCGTTCCCATCAGCGCGGGAGGAGTCATGGCTGGGATCCGGCTGCTCTGGATCCGGGGAGTTCCCTTGGCCGAGGCCGTGGGCAATGTGGTTGTCGAAGGAACTCTCTCCGTGGTGAGCGAATGGTTTTTAGAATTCCTGACACTCCTTGCGGCGCTCGGGTGGCTGCACCGGGCATCGCCGTCCCTTCCCGTTGTCGCGGGGTTCTTGTTGGCCGGTGCGGCGATCATTCTGGGACTGATTTTCTGGGCACAGCTCAATGGCCGGGTTTTCGAATGGATGACCCGGCAGGGTCTCCGCCTGACGACCCGATTCCGGTCGGCTCAGACACCATCGGATCCCCAGTCGCTCAAAAAGGCGGTTCGGGAAATCTACGGAAGGCCCGGTGCGCTGGTCCGTTGTACATTCTGGCAGATGCTCAGTATCGGCGCGGGTGGCATCGAGATCTGGGTCATCCTCCGTCTCATGAACCTTCCGGGCAGCCTGTTGTTTGCCCTCCTGCTCCAGTGCCTTGGTCGGGCCGCGCGCTCCTTTACCTTTTTCATGCCAGGCGGAATCGGAATTCAGGAGGCGGTTTACGCCCTCCTCGCGCCAGTTGGACAGATGAGCCCAGCCATGGGGATTGCCATCTCCTTGGCCACGCGCTTCCGGGACCTTCTCTTTGGGCTTCCACTCCTGGCTTCCTGGCAACGGGTCGAATCACGCTGGATACGGCACAAACGTGCCGGAGCCGCCTCGTGAAAGCCCAGTGGTTGCAGTTCGTTCCGGCCCTGCACTCTGTGGGCAGATTCAGGTGAGTATTCAGTCGGATCGTCTCCCCGTTGCTTTGAAGTGGAAACTGGCTCAATCGTTCCGCAGCCTGGTCAACCGGACGGGACCCGTCTGGGAGAGCCTCACGCGACGGAATCACCGGATCAAACCGGAAGATCTTCTTGAAGAGGCTGTGCGCGAAACCGGTCTCGAGGACTTTGGCGAACCTCCGGTTGAGCTCCCCCTCCGGAAGCTTTCCGAATCCATTATCGACGAGGCTCGGCTTAGCCATCTCGGCCGGTTAAGCTTCCTTTGGGATACGTCCCGTCTGCTGGTGAATCGGCTCTGGGTCACGGAAACCCTGCATCGGTTCCCGTCAATCGAGCAAGAGAGGGTTTCTGCTCCCGTCTTCATTACCGGCCTGCCACGAACCGCCAGCACCTTCCTTCAAACGCTATTCCTTCAGGATCCGGCCAACCGATTGCCGCGGGTCTGGGAGGTGACTTATCCGCGTCCCGGCCGGGGGTATCCCCCGGATTTTCGGGTCTGGCAACGAAAAGTGCGACGTGAACTCACCTGGTTCGATTTCTTGGAGCCGGAGTTCCAGAGTGTCTATCCGACCACGTGGGATTCTCCCCAGGAATGCAGCGAGATATTGAGCCACAGCTTCGAAAGTTACCGCTTTGATGGCACCTATGAGATCCCCTCCTATATCCAGTGGGTGGATCAGCGGGACCCGGAGCCCGCATATATACTGCATCGCCGCTTTCTCCAGCTGCTTCAGCACCGAGGGGGATCCGGGCGCTGGGTGCTCAAGGCTCCGGATCACGTGTTTACGCTGAACGGTCTCCTACGGACTTATCCGGAAGCCCGGATCATAGTGACCCACCGTGATCCGGCCTCGGTTCTCCCTTCGGTTGTGGCACTGACCGCCCTCTTGCATGGTTTGTTCAGCGATGAGACTGGGCTGGAACAGATATGCCACAAGGTGACCGATCGCTGGGAGGAGGGAGCCAAACGGATTGTCTCCCTGGCCGAGGCTCCAGCGAGCCGAGAAGGACGTGTGACCCATGTGTTTTATGACGAGCTGACGCGGGATCCGGTCGGGGTCTTGGAACGGCTCTACGGGTTTCTCGGTTGGCCTTGGTCGGAGGAACAGCATAGTGTCTTCAGACGATACCTCACAAGTTCGCGGGCGGGGCGCTATCGACCCAATCGTTTCCAGATGCTCTTGGCCAAAAAGATGCCTCCAGAACTTATTCGC
>JAKARN010000394.1 GCA_021828425.1 Pseudomonadota bacterium
GGAGGCGGCATGATCCATCTCTACACGGCACCCACCGGGAACGGGATGAAACCACTCATTCTCCTTGAGGAGCTCGGTCTGCCCTACACCCTCGTGCCCGTTGACCTCGAGCGGGGTGAGCAGAAGGAAGCCGCCTTTTCCAGGCTCAATCCCGCCCGGCACATCCCCGTGATCCGGGATGACAGCAACGACCTCGTCCTCGCCGAATCCGGTGCGATCCTCCTCTACCTGGCCGAGAAGACGCGCCGGCTTCTGCCCGCGGACCCCCGTGACCGGGCATCCGTCTACCACTGGTTTTTCGCCCAGGTCACGAACGTCGACCCTCGCGGGATGATCGTGGCCACACTCGAACGGTTGGAAGCCCCCTGCCCGGAACTCGCCGAAGATGCCCGGCAAGCGGTCCGCGGTTTCTGGCAAGAGGCCGACTCCGCCCTCGAGCATTCCGACTATCTGGGCGGTGCCTTCAGCATCGCGGACATCGTCGCCTACGCCTTCGTTCGACGGCACGGGGGGCGGTTCGGATCCGGGGATTTCCCGGCGCTCGTCCGTTGGTCGGAACGGATCGCTGCGCGACCGGCCGTCCGGGTGGCCTACGGGAAATTCCCCGCCTCGTGAAGCGCGCGCCCCACCCCCAGGATCCCATCGGCATTTTCGACTCCGGCGTCGGCGGACTCACCGTCCTGGATGCCCTTCGCCGCCTCCTGCCCGGGGAGCGCTATCTCTACCTCGGGGATACCGCCCATCTGCCCTACGGCACGAAGAGCGCGCACCGGGTCGGGGAGGAGGCCCTCCAGGCGGCCCGCT
Organism: Pseudomonadota bacterium; assembly: GCA_021828425.1. The sequence goes on from JAKARN010000394.1 coordinate 805, forward strand.
TTCTCGTGGCGCACGGGATCAAGCTGCTCGTCGTGGCCTGCAATACCGCGACCGCGCTCGCCCTCGACCGGATCGAAGAAACGTTCGCCCCGCTTCCGGTTCTCGGCGTGATCCAGCCCGGCGCCCACGAAGCCGTCCGGAACAGCCGGGCGGGGTCGATCGGGCTCCTCGCCACCGAAGCCACAATCCGTTCCGGCGCCTATCCGGCCGCCTTGGCCGCTCTCCGTCCCGCTGTCCGCTGCGCCACCCAGGCCGCCCCCATCCTCGTGGCGCTGGCCGAGGAAGGCTGGTTCACGGGGACCGAGACGGAAGGCATCCTCAACCGTTATCTCGCCCCGCTCTTCGCCACCGGGGCCGAACCCCCCGACTGTCTGCTCCTCGGCTGCACCCACTTCCCACCCTTCCGTCCGCTGCTCGCCCGTCTCGTGCCCGCCGGCACCGCGATCGTGGATTCGGCCCAAACCACGGCGTTGGCCGCAGCCCGCACACTCCGTCAACGGGGACTCCTGGCCACCCGAGGGGAGGGATCCCGCGAAGATCCCCCGGAACCCCGGTACTACGTGACCGACAACCCGGAGCGTTTTCTGCGCATTGCCCCCCACTTCCTGTCACCGGCACCGGATGCGGTTTTCCTGATTTCGGATCTGGCAACCCGGTCAGGAAGCCTTGTGCCAACGCGCGTGATTCATCCAGGCCACCCCGATTCCCGCAATCACGAAGGCCAAAAGGATGCCCGGGCTCCAGGCGATGGAGCGGCCTGAAAAGCGGTCGAGCCTGAGGAACCCGGGCCCCGTCCGGAGACCACAAGGCTCCCGAAGCGGCCCAAAGCCACGGGGACGACCCGGTTGGCCCTGAGCGCGAGCTCGACGAGATCAAGGACGCAGAGCAGGAGGCTCGTGGGATCCGCCGCCGACAGGAAGATCCCGGGACCCTGCCGGAGTGTTCAGAGAAAGAGAACCCAAAGTCGCCGACTGGAGACCTGGACCGCCTCGTGAAGTCCGGCCGGGGGATCCTCCGGCCCGTCCTCGATCAAGCGTCCGGACTCATCCCGGCTTGGGCGGAGCGACGGGCTTCTGCGCAAGGACCCAGCGCGCCATCGCTTCGGCCTGGGCCAAAGTCAGGGTCGGATGGGGCGGCATGGCGATCCCGCCGGTCCACGGGTTCCATTCCCCCGCACCGCCGGAGATGATCTTGTGGGCGAGCTTGGCCACCGCTCCCTTCTGGTGGGCGAAGCGGTAGGCAACCCAGGCGTAGGCGGGCCCCACGATTTTCATGTCGACCGCGTGACAGGCGAAACAGCCCTGGGTATTCATGAGAGACTTGATTGCAGGACTGGGCGCTGCCGCTGCCTGTGCCAGGCCCGAGGACAGGCCCGCCATGAGGATCAAGATCCCGACCGATTGTCCAAGCCGCAGGTGGATCGCTTTCATCACTGTCTCTCCATTCAAAAACCATGAGGTGCGGTAATTTTAGCACTTTCCCGGCCGGCTCAGCGCGGCACTTGAACCACCTTGAGGAGGTTGGTCGTTCCCTCCACGCCCTCGGAGTCCCCCTTCGTGAACAGGACAAAGTCCCCCGGTTCCACGGCTCCCACGGACCGGAGGGTCGCGACTGCCTCATCCAGGACATGGTCGGGATTGGCGTGCAGCACGTCAAAGGCGACGGGATAGACCCCGCGCAACAAGGTGACCCGCCGCCGGGTGCCCTCGTGGCGCGTCAGGGCGTAGATGGGGAT